>NZ_NEIR01000008.1:0-267759 GCF_002112825.1 Pseudomonas sp. B5(2017) | reverse complement strand
GATGTGCTGGATGGCGGCGACGGTGCCTTCGTTGATCTTGATCTTCAGTGCCACACGGTTGCGCGGCTGCGGCACCACCTCGGCGTCGACCTCGGCCGAGTAGCGGCCCTGGGCCACGTACTGGCGCTGCAGTTCGTTACGCACACCTTCGAGGGTGGCACGCTGGAAGATCTCGCCTTCGGCCAGGCCGGATTGCTTCAGGCCCTTCATCAGGTCTTCGGTGCTGATGGCCTTGTTGCCTTCGATCTCGATGCTCGACACCGACGGGCGCTCGACCACGTTGATGATCAGGACATTGCCATCGCGGTTCAGCTGGATGTCCTGGAAGAAGCCGGTCTTGAACAGGGAACGGGTCGACTCCACCAGTCGGCGGTCATCGGCCTGGTCGCCGACGTTCAGCGGCAAGGCACCGAAGACACTGCCGGCGGAAACCCGCTGCAGGCCGTTGACGCGGATATCGGAGATGGTGAAGGACTCGGCGTGAACTTCAGCGATCATCAGTGCGGACATGACCGCAGTTAGCAGCAGACGTTTCATGAAGTCCTTTTATTCCAACTGGCAATAAACAGCCCGCCGCGACAAGACGGCAGGTTTCGCAATTGAGCGAAGCTTTATAGTCGACCCAGATCGTTGATCAGGGCGAGCAACATCACCCCTATGACCAAACTGATACCGATCTGGACCCCCCAACCTTGCACCCGATCCGACAGCGGACGACCGCGCGCCCACTCGACCAGGTAAAACAGCAAATGCCCCCCATCCAGAACCGGGATGGGCAGCAGGTTAAGAACCCCCAGGCTTATGCTCAGGTAGGCCAGGAAATTCAGGAAATCCCCCACGCCGGACTGGGCTGAAGCGCCCGCCACTTTAGCAATGGTTATCGGTCCGCTCAAGTTTTTTACCGAGAGCTCCCCGAACAGCATTTTCTTCAGCGATTCAAGGGTCAGGACGCTCATGTTCCAGGTGCGTGACAAGCCCTCACCCACCGCATCCAGCGGGCCGTAGCTGACTTCGCGGAGCATGTTGGCAGGCCATTCGCCACCTTTTACCCCGGCGCCAAGATAGCCGCCGGCCGCCTTGCCCTCGCCCTTGCGCGCCAGGGTGACCGGGACGTCCAGCGCAGCACCATCGCGCTCGACACGCACCACAACCTTGGCTTGCGGGCGGGCCCGCACGGCATCGACCACCTGCTGCCATTCGCTCACTGCCACGCCATCGAGGGCCAGCAGCTTGTCACCGGTTTTCAGGCCAGCAGCGGCAGCCGGCCCCTTCGGATCGATCTCGGCCAACACCGGCACGATCGCCGGGCGCCAAGGGTGCAGCCCAAGGGACTGGATCGGGTCCGGCTCGTCGGCACCCTTGAGCCAGCTGTCCAACTTCACCTGTAGCTGGCGCTCGGCGCTGGCGCCCTCTTCACGCACGCCAACCTGCAGGGTGCCGCTCTCGCCCAGGCGGCGAACCAGTTGCAGGTTGACTGCAGACCAACCATTGGTCGGCTTGCCGTCGATGGAGACGATTTCCTGACCTGCGGTCAGGCCTGCCGATGCTGCCAGGCTGCCCGCATCGACCGCACCGATCACCGGGCGGATCTGCTGGGTACCCAGCATCGCCAGCACCCAGAAGAACAGGATGGCCAGCAGGAAGTTGGCAACCGGGCCCGCCGCGACGATCGCGATGCGCTGGCGCACGGACTTGCGGTTGAACGACTGCTCGATCAGCGCCGGCGGCACGTCACCCTCGCGCTCGTCGAGCATCTTGACGTAACCACCCAGCGGGATCGCAGCGACCACGAATTCGGTGCCATGGCGGTCATGCCAGCGCAGCAGCGGCGTGCCGAAGCCCACCGAGAAGCGCAGCACCTTGACACCGCAGCGGCGTGCCACCCAGAAGTGGCCAAATTCATGGAAAGTGACCAGTACACCCAAGGCTACGAGGGTGCCGATAATCATGTAGAGCGCTGTCATATCCATCTCCGAATGATGTTCAGCGGGCTGGCATCATGCCCAGCCCCCTCGTGAACCGTGGCGGGCCTGCATCAGCGACCGTGACGCCTCAGCCACTCACGGGAAAGCTCCCGGGCACGCTGGTCGGCGGCGAACACCGCGTCCAGCGACGGCAGCGGTACGACGGGCTCCTGATCGAGCACCTGTTCGATCATACCCGCGATCTCCGGGAAGCGGATACGCCGCTGGAGAAATGCCTCGACCGCAACCTCGTTGGCCGCATTGAGCACGGCCGGTGCGCTGTTGCCGGCCTCGGCAGCCTGCCGCGCCAGGCGCAGGCAAGGGAAGCGCTGTTCGTCGGGCGCCTGGAAATCCAGACGGGCGATGGCGAACAGGTCCAGCGGTGCCACCCCGGAATCGATCCGCTCGGGCCAGGCCAGGGCGTTGGCAATGGGTGTGCGCATGTCCGGGTTACCCAACTGCGCCAGCACCGAACCGTCGACATAATCCACCAGGGAGTGGATCACGCTCTGCGGGTGCACCACCACCTCGACCTTGGCCGGTGCGGCATCGAACAACCAGCAGGCCTCGATCAGCTCCAGGCCCTTGTTCATCATGCTGGCCGAATCCACGGAAATCTTGCGCCCCATGGACCAGTTGGGGTGCGCGCAGGCCTGTTCCGGGGTGACATCCAGCAGCGCCTCGACGGGGGTCTCGCGGAACGGGCCACCGGAGGCGGTGAGCAGGATCCGGCGTACGCCGACGGCACTCAGGCCGCGCGCGTAGTCGCCGGGCATGCACTGGAAGATCGCATTGTGCTCGCTGTCGATCGGCAGCAGCACGGCGCCACTGCGCCGCACCGCCTCCATGAACAGCGCGCCGGACATCACCAGCGCCTCCTTGTTGGCCAGCAACACCTTCTTGCCCGCCTCGACCGCCGCCAGGGTGGGGCGCAGGCCGGCGGCGCCGACGATGGCCGCCATCACTGCGTCCACTTCCGACGCAGAAGCCACCTGGCACAGCCCGGCCTCGCCTTCCAGCACCTCGGTGGCGCAGCCCGCCGCTACCAGGCTTTCGCGCAGTCGCGCGGCCGCCTCGGCACTCGGCACCACGGCGAATGCCGGGCGATGGCGCACGCACAGGGCCTGCAATTCGTCGATACGCGAATAGCCACTCAGGGCGAACACCTGGTAGCGGTCGGGATGACGCGCGATGACATCCAGCGTGCTCAGGCCGATGGAGCCGGTGGCCCCGAGCACGGTAATACGCTGCGGGCGGCTCACATAACACCCCATTCGGCAGCCCACAGCAGCACGGCGAAAATCGGGATCGCCGCAGTCAGGCTGTCGATGCGGTCGAGCACCCCACCATGGCCGGGCAACAGGTTGCTGCTGTCCTTGATGCCGGAACGGCGCTTGAACATGCTTTCGGTCAGGTCACCGACCACCGAAGACATGACCACCAGCGCGGCACTCAGCAGGCCCAGCAGGATCTGGCCGAAGCCCCAGTCGCGGCTGATACCGACCACCAGGGTGATCACCAGGCTGACCGCCAGGCCGCCATACACGCCTTCCCAGCTCTTGCCAGGGCTGACCTGAGGCGCCAGCTTGCGCTTGCCGAAGGCACGGCCGGAGAAGTACGCGCCAATATCGGCAGCCCACACCAACACCATGACCGACAGGATCAGCCAGTTACCCAGCGGCCAGTGCTTGAGCAGCACCAACCCCTGCCAGGCCGGCAGCAATACCAGCAGGCCGATCAGCAACCGGCAGGCGGCACTGGCCCACAGCTCGCTGCTGCGCGGGTAGGTAAGCACCAGCCAGGTGGCCAACCCCCACCAGATCACCGCAGCGCCCAGCACCCAAGGCGCCAGCTCCGGAAGGATGTACAGCAACATCAGCGCTCCGGCGACGACCACGGCATAGGCGATGCGCAGTGGCTGGGCCATGAGCCCGGCCAGGCGCGCCCACTCCCAGGCGCCGAGGGTCACCACGAAGCCGATGAACAGGGCGAAATCCCCACCATTGAGCAGGAAGAAGCCACCCAGCGCGATCGGCAGCAGGATCAGCGCGGTAATGATGCGTTGTTTAAGCATTAAGCACGAGCTCCAGCCTCGACCTGCTCGCTGGTCTTACCGAAGCGGCGCTGGCGCGAAGCGAAATCGGCCAGGGCGTTGCGCATGGCCTCGTGTTTGAAGTCCGGCCAGTACAGGTCGGAGAAATACAGCTCGGCGTAGGCCAGCTGCCACAACAGGAAGTTGCTGATGCGGTGCTCGCCACCAGTGCGGATGCACAGGTCCGGCAGCGGCAGCTCGCCGGTTGCCAGGCAGGTCTGCAGCAGGCCCGGGGTGATGTCTTCCGGGCGCAGGTGCCCGGCTTGCACTTCCCGCGCCAGCCGCTGGGCGGCCTGGGCGATGTCCCACTGGCCACCGTAGTTGGCCGCGATCTGCAGAATGAAGCGGTTGTTGCCGGCGGTCAGCGCCTCGGCCTCGCGCATGGCGGCTTGCAGCTCGGGATGGAAACGCGAACGGTCACCGATGATACGCAGGCTGATGTTGTTCTCGTTGAGGCGCTTGGCCTCGCGGCGCAGGGCCGAGAAGAACAGCTCCATCAGCGCACCGACCTCTTCGGCGGGACGCTGCCAGTTCTCACTGGAGAAGGCGAACAGGGTCAGCACCTCGACCCCGGACTCGGCACAGACTTCGATGACCGCGCGAACGGCGTCGACACCCGCCTTGTGCCCGGCAACGCCGGGCAACAGGCGCTTTTTCGCCCAGCGGTTGTTGCCATCCATGATGATCGCGACATGACGCGGCACCGAGGACGGCGCCGCTGGCTTGGTCTTTTCCATTAAAAAACCCCGGCCTTAGACGGCCATCAGGTCCTTTTCCTTGGCTTTGAAGGCGGCATCGACTTCGGCAACGTACTTGTCGGTCAGTTTCTGGATTTCGTCAGCGGCACGACGCTCTTCGTCTTCGCTGATTTCCTTGTCCTTGGTCAGCTTCTTCAGGTCGGCCAGGGCGTCACGGCGCACGTTGCGCACGGCTACCTTGGCATCCTCGGCAACGCCGCTGGCCTGCTTGGTATAGCCCTTGCGGGTTTCCTCGGTCAGGGCCGGCATCGGCACACGGATGGTGGTGCCGGCGCTGGACGGGTTCAGGCCCAGGTCGGAGGTGAGGATGGCCTTTTCGATGGCAGCACTAAGGTTCTTGTCGTGCGCGACGATCTTCAGGGTGCGGGCATCTTCGACGGTGATCGCGGCCACCTGGTTCAGCGGCATCTCGCTGCCCCAGGCCGGGACCTTGACGCTGTCCAGGATGCTCGGGTGGGCGCGACCGGTGCGGATTGCCGCCAGGTTGCGGGCCAGGGCCTCGAGGGACTTGGTCATGCGCTCCTGCGCGTCTTTCTTGATGTCGTTGATCATGCTTGGCCTTCCTCGATCAGAGTACCTTCAGCGCCACCCACCACGATGTTCAGCAGGGCGCCAGGCTTGTTCATGTTGAATACCCGCAATGGCATCTTGTGGTCACGGCACAGGCAGATTGCGGTCAGGTCCATCACACCCAGCTTGCGATCCAGGACCTCGTCGTAGGTCAGGTGATCGAACTTCTCGGCATGCGGGTCCTTGAATGGATCGGCAGTGTACACACCATCGACCTTGGTCGCTTTCAGCACAACGTCGGCATCGATTTCGATGGCGCGCAGACAGGCCGCGGAGTCGGTGGTGAAGAACGGGTTGCCGGTACCGGCGGAGAAAATTACCACATCCCCGGAGTTGAGGTGGCGAATAGCTTTGCGACGATCGTAATGATCGGTGACACCGACCATGGAAATGGCCGACATGACCAGGGCCGGGATGTTCGAGCGCTCCAGCGCGTCGCGCATGGCCAGGCCGTTCATCACGGTGGCCAGCATGCCCATGTGGTCACCGGTGACGCGGTCCATGCCGGCTGCGCTGAGCGCGGCACCGCGGAACAGGTTGCCACCACCGATCACCAGGCCGACCTGGACACCGATCCCTACCAGCTGGCCAACTTCGAGGGCCATGCGATCCAGCACTTTCGGGTCGATCCCGAAGTCTTCCGAGCCCATCAGGGCCTCGCCGCTAAGTTTGAGCAAAATGCGTTTATAGCGAGGTTGGCGACCACTCACCTGCTGAGCCATTGCGAGTCTCTCCTGCGGCGTACTTTTAGAAAATTCGTGCGGGCTGTTTGCAGCCTGCTAACTGTAGCGTGGCACCGTTTTGGTGCCAGCGGCGGCAGGTTTTATAAACCCTTCGCCGTTTTGACAAAGAGGCTGCGCGCGTGAGCGGGCAGCCTCTTCGGGGCGACAGACGGGGCTGTCTTACTGCTTGGCAGCAGCTACCTGAGCGGCAACTTCAGCAGCGAAGTCGTCGACTGGCTTCTCGATGCCTTCGCCTACTTTGAAGTAGGTGAAGGAAACGATTTCAGCACCGGCTTTCTTGGCCAGCTCGCCAACCTTGACTTCCGGGTTCATGACGAAGGCTTGCTCGACCAGCGAGGCTTCGGCCAGGAACTTCGAGATACGACCTTTGATCATGTTCTCGACGATGTTTTCCGGCTTGCCGGCGATCTTGTCAGCGTTCAGCTGCAGGAAGACGCCCTTCTCGCGCTCGATGGCTTCGGCCGATACTTCCGACGGCAGCAGGAACTCAGGGTTCGAAGCTGCAACGTGCATGGCGATGTTCTTGGCCAGATCGACGTCGCCGCCTTTCAGGACAACGGCAGCGCCGATCTTGTTGCCGTGCAGGTAGGCACCGACAACGTCACCTTCAACGCGCACCAGGCGACGGATGTTGACGTTCTCGCCGCACTTGGCAACCAGGGCTTCACGAGCAGCTTCACGCGAGGCGATCAGCGGAGCAGCGTCGGTCAGCTTCTGGGCGAAGGCTTCTTCGATGCTCTCGGCAACGAAGTTCTTGAAGTCGTCTTGCAGGGCCAGGAAGTCGGTCTGCGAGTTCACTTCCAGCAGGACGGCGGATTTACCGTCGGTCTTGACGGCGATAGCGCCTTCAGCAGCGACGTTGCCAGCCTTTTTGGCGGCCTTGATGGCGCCCGAGGCACGCATGTCGTCAATGGCTTTTTCGATGTCGCCGCCGGCCTTTTCCAGGGCCTTCTTGCAATCCATCATGCCTTCGCCGGTACGCTCGCGCAGTTCTTTGACCAGCGCTGCAGTAATTGCTGCCATTTCAAAATCCTCTTGGAAAGTTTTTCAACCATTCCACCCGTTCGTCACGGGCGTTCAATTCTGCAAATCCGCTGTGTTTATCTCAGCGAGCCCATGATGCGGGGCCGATGCTGACAGCAGGATTTCAAGGTGGCAAAAAGGGGGCAGAGCCCCCTTTTTGCGTGCCAAGTCGACGCTAGCGTCTAATTACTCGGCAGCAGGTGCAGCCGCTTCTTCAGCGTAAACTTCGGTGCCGCCGGCAACGTTGTTACGGCCGCGGATGACTGCGTCAGCCATCGAAGTCATGTACAGCTCGATAGCGCGGATGGCGTCATCGTTACCTGGGATGATGTAGTCAACACCTTCCGGGCTGCTGTTGGTATCGACAACGCCGATAACCGGGATGCCCAGCTTGTTGGCTTCGGTGATCGCGATGCGCTCGTGATCAACGTCGATAACGAACAGAGCGTCTGGCAGACCGCCCATGTCCTTGATGCCGCCCAGGCTGCGATCCAGTTTTTCCAGGTCGCGGGAGCGCATCAGGGCTTCTTTCTTGGTCAGCTTGGCGAAAGTGCCGTCTTCGGCCTGGGTTTCCAGGTCGCGCAGACGCTTGATCGAAGCGCGGATGGTCTTGTAGTTGGTCAGCATGCCGCCCAACCAACGGTGGTCAACGTACGGCGAACCGCAACGAGCAGCTTGCTCGGCGACGATCTTGCCGGCGGAACGCTTGGTGCCGACGAACAGGATCTTGTTCTTGCCCTGGGCCAGGCGCTCTACGAACGACAGAGCGTCGTTGAACATTGGCAGGGTTTTTTCCAGGTTGACGATGTGGATCTTGTTACGCGCGCCGAAAATGTACTTGCCCATTTTCGGGTTCCAGTAACGGGTCTGGTGGCCGAAGTGCACACCGGCCTTCAGCATATCGCGCATGTTGACTTGGGACATGATAGTTCCTTGATAAGTCGGGTTGGGCCTCCACGTATCCCAATGACCAACCCGCGAATTCTGCAACTCGGGGCACCCAGGTCATCGTGTCGACACGTGTGTGGGTTAAGTGCTGACGGGGTCGTCCCCGAAAGCGGCGCATTTTATACCACAGACCGCGGCCGAACGGAACCCGGATACTGTTGCGTCCGTCAGCGGTTTTTGCAGCACCCCGGCTTTCGCGCCAGAATGCCAGCTGTAGACAGCAGCATGGCCGCCTTTATCCCGACCGATCGGCGCCCTGCTCTGCTAGAATCCGGCCTTTCCCGTTTGTTCGCGCCGCATGCGGCGCTGTAGAGAGCCTGTAATGACCGTCACCATCAAGACCGCAGAAGACATCGAGAAGATGCGCATCGCTGGCCGCCTGGCCGCCGACGTGCTGGAAATGATCGAGGAACACGTCAAGCCCGGTGTCACCACCGAAGAGCTGGACCGCCTGTGCCACGACTACATCGTCAACGTCCAGCAGGCCATCCCGGCACCGCTCAACTACAAGGGCTACCCGAAGTCGATCTGCACCTCGATCAACCATGTGGTCTGCCACGGCATCCCCAACGACAAGCCGCTCAAGGACGGTGACACGCTGAACATCGACGTCACCGTGATCAAGGACGGCTACCACGGCGACACCAGCCGCATGTTCCACGTCGGCACCGTGCCGGTATGGGCCGAGCGCCTGTCCAAGGTCACCCAGGAGTGCATGTACAAGGCCATCGAACTGGTCAAGCCGGGCTGCCGCCTGGGCGACATCGGCGAAGTGATCCAGAAGCACGCTGAAAAGAACGGCTTCTCGGTGGTGCGCGAGTTCTGCGGCCACGGCATTGGCAAGGTGTTCCACGAAGAGCCGCAGATCCTGCACTACGGCCGCGCTGGCACCGGCATGGAGCTGAAGGAAGGCATGACCTTCACCATCGAGCCGATGATCAACCAGGGCAAGGCCGACACCAAGGTGCTGGGCGACGGCTGGACCGCCATCACCAAGGACCGCAAGCTCTCGGCCCAGTGGGAGCACACCCTGGTGGTGACCGCGACCGGCTACGAGATCTTCACCCTGCGCAAGGACGACACCATCCCGCGCACCTCGGCCTGACCGCACTCCCACAGGCCACCCCCACGACAGGAACGTGACGCGATGCCCCAGGTGGACCCCGAGCTGTTCGACCGCGGCCAGTTCCAGGCGGAACTGGCCCTCAAGGCGAGCCCCATCGCCGCCTTCAAGAAAGCCATCCGCCAGGCCGGCGAGGTGCTCGACAAGCGTTTCCGCAGTGGCTGCGAAATCCGCCCACTGATCGAGGCCCGCGCCTGGCTCGTCGACAACATCCTGCAACAGGCCTGGAACCAGTTCGACTGGGGCGACCAGAGCGGCATCGCCCTGGTCGCGGTGGGTGGCTACGGGCGCGGTGAGCTGCACCCGCATTCGGACATCGACCTGCTGATCCTGCTGGGTGCTGCCGAACACGAGCAGTATCGCGATGCCATCGAGCGGTTTCTCACCCTGCTGTGGGACATCGGCCTGGAAGTGGGCCAGAGCGTGCGCACCGTCGACGAGTGCGCCGAGCAGGCCCGTGCCGACCTGACGGTCATCACCAACCTGATGGAAAGCCGCACCATTGCCGGCCCCGAGGCCCTGCGCCAGCGCATGCTGGAGGTGACCAGCACTGCGCACATGTGGCCGAGCAAGGACTTCTTCCTGGCCAAGCGAGCCGAACTCAAGGCCCGCCACCACAAGTACAACGACACCGAGTACAACCTCGAACCCAATGTGAAAGGTTCACCCGGCGGCCTGCGCGACATCCAGACAGTGCTGTGGGTGGCCCGCCGCCAGTACGGCACCCTCAATCTGCACGCACTGGCCGGCGAGGGTTTCCTGCTGGAAAGCGAGAACGAACTGCTGGCCTCGTCCCAGGACTTCCTGTGGAGGGTGCGCTACGCCTTGCACATGCTGGCCGGGCGCGCCGAGGACCGCCTGCTGTTCGACCACCAGCGCAGCATCGCCGCGCTGCTGGGCTACAGCGACGACAACCCCAAGCGGGCGATCGAGCAGTTCATGCAGCAGTACTACCGGGTGGTGATGAGCATCAGCCAGCTGTGCGACCTGATCATCCAGCACTTCGAGGAGGTCATCCTCGCCGATGACGACAGCGGCACCACCCAGCCGCTGAACGCGCGCTTCCGCCTGCATGACGGCTACATAGAAGCGGCCAGGCCGAACGTGTTCAAGCGCACGCCGTTCGCCATGCTGGAAATCTTCGTGCTGATGGCCCAGCACCCCGAGATCAAGGGCGTACGCGCCGATACCGTGCGGCTGCTGCGCGAGCACCGGCACCTGATCGACGATACCTTCCGCACCGATATCCGCAACACCAGCCTGTTCATCGAGCTGTTCAAGTGCGAAATCGGCATCCACCGCAACCTGCGGCGGATGAACCGCTACGGCATCCTCGGCCGCTACCTGCCGGAGTTCGGCCTGATCGTCGGGCAGATGCAGCACGACCTGTTCCACATCTATACGGTCGATGCGCACACCCTCAACCTCATCAAGCACCTGCGCAAGCTGCAATACACGCCGGTGTCCGAGAAATTCCCGCTGGCCAGCAAGCTCATGGGCCGCCTGCCCAAGCCCGAACTGATCTACCTGGCCGGCCTGTACCACGACATCGGCAAGGGCCGCCAGGGCGACCATTCCGAGCTGGGCGCCGTGGATGCGCAGAAGTTCTGCGAGCGCCACCAGTTGCCGGCCTGGGACAGCCGGCTGATCGTCTGGCTGGTGCAGAACCACCTGGTGATGTCGACCACCGCCCAGCGCAAGGACCTGTCCGACCCTCAGGTGATCAACGATTTTGCCCTGCACGTGGGCGACGAGACACGCCTGGACTACCTGTACGTGCTGACCGTGGCCGATATCAACGCCACCAACCCCAGTCTGTGGAATTCTTGGCGCGCCAGCCTGCTGCGCCAGCTGTACACCGAGACCAAGCGCGCCCTGCGCCGTGGCCTGGAAAACCCGCTGGACCGCGAGGAGCAGATTCGCCAGACCCAATCGGCGGCGCTGGATATCCTGGTGCGCGAAGGCACCGACCCGGACGACGTCGAGCAGCTGTGGTCGCAGCTGGGCGATGACTACTTCCTCAAGCACACCGCCGCCGACGTGGCCTGGCACAGTGACGCGATCCTCCAGCAGCCGGCCGATGGCGGGCCGCTGGTGCTGATCAAGGAAACCACCCAGCGCGAGTTCGAGGGTGGCACGCAGATCTTCATCTATGCCCCCGACCAGCACGACTTCTTCGCCGTGACGGTGGCGGCCATGTCGCAGCTGAACCTGAACATTCATGACGCGCGAATCATCACCTCGAGCAGCCAGTTCACCCTCGACACCTACATCGTGCTGGACAACGACGGCGGCTCGATCGGCGACAACCCGCAGCGGGTCAAGCAGATTCGCGACGGCCTGACCGAAGCGCTGCGCAACCCCGAGGACTACCCGACCATCATCCAGCGCCGGGTACCGCGCCAGCTCAAGCACTTCGACTTCCCGCCACAGGTGACCATCCTCAACGATGCCCAGCGGCCGGTGACCATCCTCGAAATCACCGCGCCCGACCGCCCAGGCCTGCTGGCCCGGCTGGGGCGAATCTTCCTGGAGTTCGACCTGTCGCTGCAGAACGCCAAGATCGCCACCCTTGGCGAGCGGGTGGAAGACGTGTTCTTCATCACCGATGCCGACAACCAGCCGCTGTCCGACCCACAGCTGTGCAGCCGACTGCAGGAGGCCATCGTCCAGCAGCTGCAGGCCGGCCAGGCCAGCGATGCCAGCCCCACCCGCGTGACCTTTTAACGACTAGACGATTGACGAGACCTTGCGCCGATGAACCATGCCTTGACCCAGCTTCAGCCCTACCCGTTCGAGAAACTTCGCGCCCTGCTGGGCAGCGTTGCACCTGCGGCGGACAAGCGCGCCATCGCCCTGTCGATCGGTGAGCCGAAGCACGAATCGCCGGCGTTCGTCGCCCAGGCCATGGCCGACAACCTCGACAAGCTGGCGGTGTACCCGAGCACCATCGGCCTGCCCGCCCTGCGCCAGGCCATCGGCCAGTGGTGCGAGCGGCGCTTCGGCGTACCGGCCGGATGGCTGGATGCCGACCGCCACATCCTGCCGGTCAACGGTACCCGTGAAGCGCTGTTCGCCTTCACCCAGGCCGTGGTCAACCGCGCCGATGACGGCCTGGTGGTCAGCCCCAACCCGTTCTACCAGATCTACGAAGGCGCAGCGCTGCTGGCCGGTGCCACCCCGCACTACCTGCCGTGCCTGGAAAGCAACGGTTTCAACCCCGACTTCGACGCCGTGCCGGCTGAAGTGTGGAAGCGTTGCCAGATCCTGTTCCTGTGCTCGCCGGGCAACCCCACCGGCGCACTGGTGCCGATGGACACCCTGAAGAAGCTGATTGCCCTGGCCGACGAGCACGACTTCGTGATTGCCGCCGACGAGTGCTACAGCGAGCTGTACTTCGACGAGGATGCCCCGCCACCAGGCCTGCTGACTGCCTGTGCGGAACTGGGCCGCAACGACTTCAAGCGCTGCGTGGTATTCCACAGCCTGTCCAAGCGCTCCAACCTGCCGGGCCTGCGCTCGGGCTTCGTCGCCGGTGACGCCGAGATCATCAAGCCGTTCCTGCTGTACCGTACCTATCACGGTTGCGCCATGCCGGTACAAACCCAGCTGGCCAGCATCGCTGCCTGGCAGGACGAGGCGCATGTGCGCGAGAACCGCGACCAGTACCGCGCCAAGTACGATGCCGTGCTGGATATCCTGCAGCCGGTGCTGGACGTGCAGCGACCGGATGGCAGCTTCTACCTGTGGGCCAAGGTACCCGGCGGCGATGCCGAGTTCACCCGCGACCTGTTCGAGGCCCAGCATGTGACGGTGGTGCCGGGGTCGTACCTGTCGCGCGAAGTGGATGGCGTGAACCCGGGCGCCGGGCGCGTGCGCATGGCACTGGTTGCACCGCTGGCCGAGTGCATCGAGGCGGCGGAGCGGATTCGCGAGTTCCTGCAAAACCGCTGATTCGACAGGGGCCGTACAACTCTCGAGTGTTGTGCAGTACCTGTAGGAGCGGGTTTACCCGCGAACACCGGCACAGCCGGTGCCATGCACCGCATCGCCTGATTCGCGGGTAAACCCGCTCCCACAGGGCCGCAAAGCGGCCCCCTGCGGTCTACCTGACTGACCCTAGGTTCGCTTCACTCATATCCAGCTCACCCAGCACCTGCCGCACCACTTCATCCCCCACCAGATGCTGGCGATGCAGCTCATACAGCTCCAGCCGCTGCGCCCGCAGCGCCCGCAAGCGCAAACGCCGCTCCAGCAGGTCCATCTGCTCGGCCAGCGCCTTGGCCTCGGCACTGTCGTTGTAGCTATCCAGCTCATCGCGGTATTCCGCCATCAAGCGCGCCTTCAACTCGGTCGCCAGGGTCGCCTGCGCGGCATCCTGCGGCGCATTGCTGTCGATCACTTCCTCTGCCTCCAGCGCATGGATCGCCGCCTCGGCCGTGCGTCGCCAGGCCTCCTGCACCTCCTGGTGCAAGCGCTCGTCCGGGCTCTTGGTCACCCCGCGCAGCAACAGCGGCAACGCGATACAGGCACTGATCAACGACAGCAGGATCACCCCGGCCGCAATGAAGATCAGCAGGTCACGCTCCGGGAAGGCCTTGCCTGCTCCCATCAGCAACGGGATCGACATCACACCGGCCAGGGTGACCGCACCGCGCACACCACCCAGGGTCAGCAACCAGCAGGAGCGCGCCGTGGGCATCAGCACCAGCGCCGGCTTGCCGCGCCAGCGGCGTACCACACCGATCGAGCGCCAGATGCTCTGGACCCAGATGAACCGCAGCAAGATCAGCGCCACAAAGATCGCCACCACGTCCAGGCAGCGCCAGGCCAGGGTCGGCCAGACGGTGGGTTCATGGCTGACCACGGCCTTGATGATGTCCGGCAACTGCAGGCCCAGCAGCAGGAAGATCAGGCCGTTGAAAGCGAACTCCAGCAGTGACCACACGCTGCGGTTGAGCAGGCGCGTGCTGGTCTGCCGTGGCAGCAGGTCGAGCCAGCTCTGCATCATGCCAGCCGCTACCGCCGAAAGGATGCCCGACACGCCCAGGCGCTCGGCCAGCACGTAGGCAGCGAACGGCAGCAGCAACATGAACACCACGTGGGTGGCCGGGTCGTCCCAGCCGCGGGCGATCATCCAGGCACGCAGGCGGCCGATCAGCCAGCTCAGGGCCACGCCCACCGCCAGGCCGCCCAGGGCGACCAGTACGAAGCTGAAGCTTGCGTCGGTCAGCGAGAACACCCCGGTGATCGCCGCCGCCAGGGCGAACTTGAAGGTCACCAGGCCCGAGGCATCGTTCATCAGGGCCTCGCCCTGGAGCATGTGCATCAGCGGGGTGGGCAGGCGGTCCTGGGTAATGGCCGAAACCGCCACGGCGTCGGTTGGCGACAACACTGCGGCCAGGGCGAAGGCCACGGACAGCGGGATGCTCGGCAGCAGCCAGTGAATGAAGTAACCGGCCCCAACCACGGTAAACAGCACCAGGCCCACGGCCAACGCCACCACCGGCCCACGAATGCGCCACAACTCACGCTTGGGAATGCGCCAGCCGTCGGCGAACAGCAACGGTGGCAGGAACAGGAACAGGAACAGCTCGGGGTCCAGTGCCACATGCAGGCCCAGTGTCGGCCAAGCGAGCAAGGCACCAGCGGCGATCTGTACCAGCGGCAAGGGCAGCGGAATCATGCGGCCGACCAGCTTCGACACGCTGACCAGCGTCAGCAGGATGAGGACGGTGTAGGCGGACTGCATCCGGGAAAGCTTCCTTTGTGAACCAGAAACGACAACAGGGCGAAACATCGCCATTGAAACAATATGTTAGTGGCGGTGGGCGATTCGGGGCCGCTGCACGATAGTCGCAGGTGGCGGATGAATATGTAACATGATGATACCCAGCAATCGTAACTGACGTTGGCGAGCATCGTGCGCTAATCAGGCTTGAATTGCTGGAATCCCGTCGTATAATCAACCTTAACGAATAACGTTAAGCATTCAGCCTCATGATTCGAAGCTTTAGCTGTGCCGACACGGAAGCACTTTTTACTCATGGAAAGACACGGCGTTGGTCAGATATCAAGTCAGTTGCGGAACGCAAACTGGCCATGCTCGATGCCGCAACAGAGCTGCGAGACCTTCGGTCGCCACCTGGCAACCGTCTCGAGGCATTGAGCGGCAACCGTGCAGGCCAGCACAGTATCCGTGTCAATGACCAATGGCGCCTGTGCTTTATCTGGACCGACAACGGGCCGATTAACGTTGAAATTGTCGATTACCACTGAGGTGCATCATGCTCAAGAACGGTATGCGTCCGATTCATCCCGGAGAAGTCCTGCGTGAGGACTTCCAGAAAGAAATGGGTTTCAGCGCCGCGGCACTGGCCCGGGCGCTAGGCGTTGCCACGCCAACCGTCAACAACATCCTGCGTGAACGGGGCGGTGTTTCCGCCGACATGGCGCTGCGCCTGTCCATCTGCCTGGACACCACCCCCGAGTTCTGGCTCAACCTGCAGACCGCCTTCGATCTGCGCACCGCCGAACAGCAACACGGTGATGAGATCATCGGTTCGGTACAGCGCCTGGTCGCTTGAGACATACCTTGATCAGTAAACATGGGCACCACGGGCGTGGCGCCGCGAGGATCGTTCCCGCATAATCCCGCGACTGAAATCGGAAAACGGAGAGATTGGGGCAACCTGTGATCCCCAATGCACACAATGACCTACACGCTCTACGGCATCAAAGCCTGTGACACCATGAAAAAGGCACGTACCTGGCTCGAAGACCAGGCCATCGCCTACGAATTCCACGACTACAAAACCCAAGGCATCGACCGTGACAGCCTGAACCGCTGGTGCGACGAACACGGCTGGGAAGTCATCCTCAACCGTGCCGGCACCACCTTCCGCAAGCTGGACGACGCCAGCAAGGCCGACCTCGACCAGGCCAAGGCCGTCGAGCTGATGCTGGCCCAGCCGTCGATGATCAAGCGCCCGGTGCTCGACCTTGGCGCGCGTACCCTGGTCGGCTTCAAGCCCGACCTGTACGCCGCTGCCCTGGCCTGAGCCCTACCCTATTTCGCACGAGGTAATCACATGTCCAATACCCTGTTCAGCCTGGCCTTCGGTGTCGGCTCCCAGAACCGCCAGGGCGCCTGGCTGGAAGTGTTCTACGCACAACCGCTGCTCAACCCGAGCGCCGAACTGGTCGCTGCAGTAGCCCCTGTTCTCGGTTACCAAGGTGGCAACCAGGCCATCGCCTTCAGCAACGCCCAGGCCGCGCAACTGGCCGAAGCCGTGAAAGGCGTGGATGCCGCCCAGGCCGCCCTGCTGACCCGCCTGGCCGAAAGCCACAAGCCGCTGGTCGCCACCCTGCTGGCCGAAGACGCCGCGCTGACCTCGACCCCAGAGGCCTACCTCAAGCTGCACCTGCTGTCGCACCGCCTGGTCAAGCCGCACGGCGTGAGCCTGGCCGGCATCTTCCCACTGCTGCCGAACGTGGCCTGGACCAACCAGGGCGCGGTCGACCTGGCCGAACTCGCCGAACTGCAACTGGAGGCGCGCCTGAAGGGCGAGCTGCTGGAAGTGTTCTCGGTGGACAAGTTCCCGAAAATGACCGACTACGTGGTCCCGGCCGGCGTGCGTATCGCCGACACCGCCCGCGTGCGCCTGGGCGCCTACATCGGCGAAGGCACCACCATCATGCACGAAGGCTTCGTCAACTTTAACGCTGGCACCGAAGGCCCGGGCATGATCGAAGGCCGCGTTTCCGCTGGCGTATTCGTCGGCAAGGGCTCGGACCTGGGCGGCGGCTGCTCGACCATGGGCACCCTGTCCGGTGGCGGCAACATCGTCATCAAGGTTGGCGAAGGCTGCCTGATCGGCGCCAATGCCGGTATCGGCATTCCGCTGGGCGACCGCAACACCGTCGAAGCCGGCCTGTACATCACCGCCGGTACCAAGGTGAACCTGCTGGACGAGAACAACCAGCTGGTCAAAGTGGTCAAGGCCCGCGACCTGGCCGGCCAGACCGACCTGCTGTTCCGCCGCAACTCGCTGAACGGCGCGGTGGAGTGCAAGACCCACAAGTCGGCCATCGAGCTGAACGAGGCGCTGCACGCGCACAACTGAGAACCCTTCAACCGCTGCCGGAGCTAGCTTGCTCGCGAACAGCGGATTCTCAGCGTTTGAAATGTTAAGATCGGGTCTGGCACCACGCCAGACCCGATTTTCATTCCAGGCCCCGCGACCATGTTTCAGCCCTCCCCCTGGCGTGCCGATTTTCCCGCCATCGCCGCCCTGCAACGGCAGCACCAGACCTACCTGGACAGCGCCGCCACTACCCAGAAGCCGCAAGCCCTGCTCGATGCCCTGAGCCATTACTACGGCCATGGCGCAGCCAACGTGCACCGTGCCCAGCACTTGCCCGGCGCACTGGCGACCCAGGCCTTCGAAACCAGCCGCGACAAGGTTGCCGCCTGGCTCAATGCGGCAGACTCGCGGCAGATCATCTTCACCCACGGTGCCACTTCGGCGCTGAACCTGCTGGCCTATGGCCTGGAACACCGCTTCGAGGCCGGTGACGAAATTGCCGTCAGTGCCCTGGAGCACCATGCCAACCTGCTGCCCTGGCAACAGCTGGCGCGCCGGCGCAACCTGCGCCTGGTGGTGCTGCCGCTGGATGCCCATGGCCGCATCGACCTGGACCAGGCGCTGCAACTGATCGGCCCGCGCACCCGGGTGCTGGCGGTGAGCCAGCTGTCCAACGTACTGGGTACCTGGCAGCCGCTGCCGGCGCTGCTGGCCCATGCCCGCTCCCAAGGCGCGCTGACCGTGGTCGACGGTGCCCAGGGTGTGGTGCATGGCCGCCATGATGTGCAACAGCTTGGCTGCGACTTCTATGTGTTCTCCAGCCACAAGCTGTACGGCCCGGAAGGCGTCGGTGTGCTGTACGGCCGCAGCCAGGCGCTGGAACTGCTGCACCACTGGCAGTTCGGTGGCGAGATGGTGCAACTGGCCGAATACCACAGCGCCAGCTTCCGCCCGGCACCACTGGGGTTCGAGGCAGGCACGCCGCCGATCGCCGGGGTGATCGGCCTGGGTGCAACCCTGGACTACCTGGCCAGCCTCGATGCCCAGGCGCTCGAAGCCCATGAAACCAGCCTGCACCAGTACCTGCTGCGCGGCCTGGCGGACCGCGATGGCGTGCGCATCCTGGGCACGCCACAGGCGGCCCTTGCCAGTTTCGTCATCGACGGCGTGCACAACGCCGACATCGCCCACCTGCTGACCGAGCAAGGCATTGCCGTGCGTGCCGGGCACCACTGTGCCATGCCGCTGCTGCAGGGCCTGGGCCTGGAGGGCGCAATCCGCGTGTCATTGGGGCTGTATAACGACAGCGATGACTTGCAGCGTTTCTTCGCGGCGCTGGATCAAGGCCTGGAGCTGTTGCGATGACCCTGCCGGATCAGGCTCGCCAGGCGCTGGAAGCTTTCGAGCAGGGCAAGGGCTGGGAACAGCGTGCGCGGCTGCTAATGCAATGGGGCGACCGGCTGGAACCGCTGGCGGACATTGAAAAGACCGAGGCCAACCGGGTGCATGGCTGCGAAAGCCTGGTATGGCTGGTGGCCGAGCAGGTCGAGGGCCTGTGGCGGTTCAAGGCCAGCAGCGATGCACGCCTGTTGCGTGGGCTGCTGGCGTTGTTGCTGGTGCGGGTGCAGGGATTGGCCAGTGAAGAACTCGCCGGGCTCGATCTGCGTGAGTGGTTCACTCAGCTGGGCCTGGAGCGCCAGCTTTCGCCGTCGCGCAGCAATGGGCTGCATGCGGTGTTGCAGCGGATGTCGGAGCTGGCGTCCAACCGTTGAATCGGTGCTGGCCTCTTCGCGGGCTCGCCCGCTCCCACAGGTATCGCGGGGCGTTTTGGCTGGCGCTGTACCTGTAGGAGCGGCCTTGTGTCGCGAAAGGGCCGCAAAGCGGCCCCATCAATCTCTGTGGTGGAACTGGGAACCTGGGGCCGCTACGCGCCCCTTTCGCGACACAAGGCCGCTCCTACAAGGACCGAGTGGGCCAGAAGCAGTTATTCAGGCTTGACCCGCTCCGAAGGTCGCCGCGCCCCCGCTACCAGTTTTTCCACCGCCTTGCTCGCCGCCACCATGCCAAAGGTCGCGGTCACCATCATCACCGCGCCAAAGCCACCCGAGCAGTCCAGCCGCACGCCCTCACCCACGAAGCTTTTCTGCAGGCAAACGCTGCCATCGCCCTTGGGGTAGCGCAGCTGTTCGCTGGAGAACACGCATGGCACGCCATAGTTGCGGCTGACATTGCGCGAGAAGTTGTAGTCGCGGCGCAGGGTGGAACGCACTCGCGAGGCCAGCGGGTCGTTGAAGGTCTTGTTCAGGTCGGCGATCTGGATCTGTGTCGGGTCGATCTGCCCACCGGCGCCACCCGTGGTGACGATGGCGATCTTGCGCCGCCGGCACCAGGCAATCAGCGCCGCCTTGGCCATGACGCTGTCGATGCAGTCGATCACACAGTCGAGGTTCTCGGTAATGTACTCGACCATGGTGTCGCGGGTGACGAAGTCGGCCACTGCATGCACCGTGCACGCCGGGTTGATCGCCCGCAGGCGCTCGGCCATGACCTCGACCTTGGGCCGCCCCACCTGCCCATCCAGCGCATGGGCCTGGCGGTTGGTGTTGCTGACGCACACGTCGTCGAGGTCGAACAGGGTTATCTCGCCCACGCCACTGCGGGCCAGCGCTTCCGCCGCCCACGAGCCTACCCCGCCAATACCGACCACGGCCACATGGGCCTGGCCCAGACGGTGCAACCCCTGGTCGCCATACAGCCGGGCAACGCCGGCGAAGCGTGGATCTTCTGTGCTCATGTTCATACCCCAAAAAACCGGCGCGCATTATATGCCAGCGGGCCCATGGCCTGCATCGTTAGGAAAGAGACTATCAACCCTGCTTTAATGTCCTATCACTTCGACACATATGGACGACAATGTCTTCACGTAAATTCGGCCTGAACCTGGTCGTGGTCCTGGCCATCGCCGCGTTGTTCACCGGGTTCTGGGCGCTGATCAACCGCCCGGTCTCCGCCCCCGCCTGGCCAGAACAGATCTCTGGATTCTCGTATTCACCGTTCCGTCTGGGCGAAAGCCCGCAGAAGGGCCAGTACCCCAGTGACGACGAGATGCGCCAGGACCTGGAGCAGTTGAGCAAACTGACCGACAGCATCCGGATCTACACCGTGGAGGGTACCCAGGCGGATATCCCGCGCCTGGCCGAGGAATTCGGCCTGCGGGTGACGCTGGGCATCTGGATCAGCCCGGACCTGGAGCGCAACGAACGCGAAATCGCCACAGCCATCCAGCTGGCCAACACCTCGCGCAGCGTGGTGCGGGTTGTGGTCGGCAACGAGGCACTGTTCCGCGAAGAAGTCACCCCGGAAAACCTGATCAAGTACCTGGACCGGGTACGCGCAGCGGTCAAGGTGCCGGTGACCACCAGTGAGCAGTGGCACATCTGGAAGGAAAACCCGCAGCTGGCCAAGCACGTCGACCTGATTGCCGCGCACATCCTGCCGTACTGGGAGTTCGTGCCGATGAAGGATTCGGTCGAGTTCGTGCTCGACCGCGCCCGCGAACTGAAGCACCAGTTCCCGCGCAAACCCCTGCTGCTGTCGGAAGTCGGCTGGCCGAGCAACGGCCGCATGCGCGGCGGCGCCGATGCCACCCAGGCCGACCAGGCCATCTACCTGCGTACCCTGGTCAACACCCTCAACCGCCGTGGTTACAATTACTTCGTCATCGAGGCCTACGACCAGCCGTGGAAGGCCAGTGACGAAGGCTCGGTCGGCGCCTACTGGGGCGTGTACAACGCCGAGCGCCAGCAAAAATTCAACTTTGACGGCCCGGTGGTGGCGATCCCGCAATGGCGCGCCCTGGCGGTGGCCTCGGTGGTGCTGGCGATGATTGCCCTGATGGTGCTGTTCATCGACGGTTCGGCCCTGCGCCAGCGCGGCCGCACCTTCCTGACCTTCATCACCTTCCTGTGCGGGTCGGTGCTGGTATGGATCGCCTACGACTACAGCCAGCAATACAGCACCTGGTTCAGCCTGACCGTGGGCGTGCTGCTGGCCCTCGGCGCGCTGGGCGTGTTCATCGTGCTGCTGACCGAGGCCCACGAACTGGCCGAGGCGGTATGGATACACAAGCGCCGGCGCGAATTCCTGCCGGTGCAGGCCGACAGCGCCTACCGGCCCAAGGTGTCGGTGCATGTGCCGTGCTACAACGAGCCGCCGGAGATGGTCAAACAGACCCTAGATGCCCTGGCCGCGCTGGACTACCCCGACTACGAAGTGCTGGTGATCGACAACAACACCAAGGACCCGGCCGTGTGGGAGCCGCTCAAGGCCCATTGCGAGAAGCTCGGCGAGCGCTTCAGGTTCTTCCACGTCGCGCCCCTGGCCGGTTTCAAGGGCGGCGCGCTGAACTACCTGATCCCGCACACCGCCAAGGACGCCGAAGTGATCGCGGTGATCGACTCGGACTACTGCGTCGACCGCAACTGGCTCAAGCACATGGTGCCGCACTTCGCCGACCCGAAGATTGCCGTGGTGCAGTCGCCGCAGGACTACCGCGACCAGCACGAAAGCGCCTTCAAGAAGCTGTGCTACAGCGAGTACAAGGGCTTCTTCCACATTGGCATGGTCACCCGCAACGACCGTGACGCGATCATCCAGCACGGCACCATGACCATGACCCGGCGCAGCGTGCTGGAAGAGCTGGGCTGGGCCGAGTGGTGCATCTGCGAGGACGCCGAACTGGGCTTGCGGGTATTCGAGAAGGGCCTGTCGGCCGCCTATGCCCACAACAGCTACGGCAAGGGCCTGATGCCCGACACCTTCATCGACTTCAAGAAGCAACGCTTCCGCTGGGCCTACGGCGCCATCCAGATCATCAAGCACCACGCCAGCGCCCTGCTGCGCGGCAAGGGCAGCGAGCTGACCCGCGGCCAGCGCTACCACTTCCTGGCCGGCTGGCTGCCATGGATCGCCGATGGCATGAACATCTTCTTTACCATCGGCGCGCTGCTGTGGTCGGCGGCGATGATCATCGTGCCGCACCGGGTCGACCCGCCGCTGATGATCTTTGCCATTCCGCCGCTGGCACTGTTCTTCTTCAAGGTCGGCAAGATCATCTTCCTCTACCGCCGCGCGGTAGGGGTGAACCTGAAGGATGCCTTTGCTGCGGCGCTGGCCGGGCTGGCGCTGTCGCATACCATTGCCAAGGCGGTGCTGTACGGGTTCTTCACCAGCAGCATGCCGTTCTTCCGCACACCGAAGAACGCCGACAGCCACGGGCTGCTGGTGGCGATTTCCGAGGCGCGGGAAGAGCTGTTCATCATGTTGCTGCTGTGGGGCGCAGCGCTGGGCATCTACCTGGTACAGGGGCTGCCGAGCTCGGACATGCGCTTCTGGGTGGCGATGTTGCTGGTGCAGTCGTTGCCTTATGTGGCGGCGCTGGTGATGGCGTTCCTGTCTTCGCTGCCCAAGCCAGGGGAAAAGGCCGTCGAGGCGCAGCAGGCTTGAGAATGGCGGGGGGGCGCTTTGCGCCCCTATCGCGACACAAGGCCGCTCCTACAGGGGATCGCATCCCGTCAGATATGGCGAGATCGCCTGTAGGAGCGGCCTTGTGTCGCGATGGGCCGCAAAGCGGCCCCATCGGCCTGACGGTTTGATATAAGATAACGCCCCTCAGATTTCCCCGCCTTGCCTTGCCCCGGAGTCCCCCATGACGGCCCCTGCCGAGCTCTCGCCTACCCTTCAACTGGCCTGCGACCTGATCCGCCGCCCCTCGGTCACCCCCGTCGACGCCGACTGCCAGGCGCAGATGATGAACCGCCTGGGCGCCGTGGGCTTCCAGCTCGAGCCGATGCGCTTCGAGGACGTCGACAACTTCTGGGCCACCCACGGCAGCCAGGATGGCCCGGTGCTGTGTTTTGCCGGCCACACCGACGTGGTACCGACCGGCCCGGTGCAGCAATGGCAGCATGAGCCGTTCGAAGCGCTGATCGACGCCGACGGCATGCTCTGCGGCCGTGGCGCCGCCGACATGAAAGGCAGCCTGGCCTCCATGGTGATTGCCAGCGAGCGCTTCGTGCAGGACTACCCGGACCACCGCGGCAAGGTCGCGTTCCTGATCACCAGCGACGAGGAAGGCCCGGCCCACCATGGCACCAAGGCCGTGGTCGAGCGCCTGAAAGCACGCAACGAGCGCCTGGACTGGTGCATCGTCGGCGAACCCTCCAGCACCACCCTGCTGGGTGACGTGGTCAAGAACGGCCGCCGTGGCTCGCTGGGCGCCAAGCTGACCGTGCGCGGCAAGCAGGGCCATGTGGCCTACCCGCACCTGGCGCGCAATCCGATCCACCTGGCCGCACCGGCCCTGGCGGAACTGGCGGCCGAGCACTGGGACGAAGGCAATGCGTTCTTCCCGCCGACCAGCTTCCAGATCTCCAATCTCAACTCCGGTACCGGCGCCACCAACGTGGTACCGGGCGAGCTGACCGCACTGTTCAACTTCCGCTTCTCCACCGAGTCCACCGTCGAAGGCCTGCAGGCGCGGGTGTCGGCTATCCTCGACAAGCATGAACTGGACTGGTCGATCGACTGGGCGCTGTCGGGTCTGCCGTTCCTCACCGAACCGGGCGAACTGCTGGACGCCGTCTCGGCCAGCATCAAGGGCGTCACCGGCCGCGACACCCAGCCGTCCACCAGCGGTGGTACTTCCGATGGCCGCTTCATCGCCACCATGGGCACCCAGGTGGTCGAGCTCGGCCCGGTCAACGCCACCATCCACCAGGTGGATGAGCGGATCCTGGCCAGCGACCTCGATTTGCTGACCGAAATCTATTACCAGACCCTGGTCCGGTTGCTCGCCTGATGCTCGCCTGCCCTCTTTGCCAGGCACCGCTGAGCCGGCTCGACAACGGTGTGGTGTGCCCGGCCGGCCACCGCTTCGACCGCGCCCGCCAGGGTTACCTGAACCTGCTGCCGGTGCAGCACAAGAACAGCCGCGACCCGGGTGACAACCAGGCCATGGTCGAAGCCCGCCGCGATTTCCTCGACGCCGGCCACTACGCGCCGGTGGCGCGCCGCCTGGCCGAGCTGGCCGCCGAGCGCCAGCCCGGTGCCTGGCTGGACATCGGCTGTGGCGAGGGTTACTACACCGCGCAGATCGCCCAGGCGCTGCCGGCCGCCGACGGCTACGCCCTGGACATCTCCCGTGAGGCGGTCAAGCGTGCCTGCCGCCGCGCGCCCGAGGTTACCTGGATGGTCGCCAGCATGGCCCGCGTGCCGCTGGCCGACGCCAGCTGCCAGTTCATCGCCAGCGTGTTCAGCCCGCTGGACTGGGCCGAGGCCAAGCGCCTGCTCAGCCCCGGCGGCGGCCTGATGCGGGTCGGCCCCACCAGCGGCCACCTGATGGAGCTGCGCGAAGTGCTCTACGATGAAGTACGCCCTTACGCCGACGACAAACACCTGGCCCTGGTCCCCGAAGGCATGGCCCATGCCCACAGCGAAACCCTGGAGTTCCGCCTGAGCCTGGCCGCGCCCAAGGCCCGCGCCGACCTGCTGGCCATGACCCCGCACGGCTGGCGTGCCAGTGCCGAAAAGCGTGCCCGGGTGATCGACCAGCCCGAGCCGTTCGAGGTCACGGTTTCCATGCGTTATGACTATTTCGTGCGCCAAGACTGAGCACACCCGGAGCCCTTATGCGCCAACCTGATATCGAGATCTACCTGAAGGACGCCGACGTCGACCACAAGCAGATTGCCGAGTGGCTCGCCCAGGCAATCGGCCCATGCAGCGAATGGAAGCAGAAAGGCCATACCTTCAAATGCCAGGCCGGTAACATTCCGGTCACCTGGTTACCCAAGGCTGTAGGGAAATGGAACAGCCTGTACCTGGAAAGCGACCAGACGCCGTGGGCCGATGACGTTGCCTGCGCCCGCGCCGCATTCGCCGCACTGGGCGTGGAAGTGCGCTGCGCGCCAGGTGGCTGGGTGGAGGAAGATGGGGAAGAAGATGCCGACCGCTGGGTCCGCATCAGTGCCGACGGTGAAGAGGAAATCACCTGGCGCACCGGAGGTTGATTCCTGTAGGAGCGGCCTTGTGTCGCGAAGGGCCGCAAAGCGGCCCCCTGACAATGGCGGCACGGCACCTGTTGCCGGGGCCGCTACGCAGCCCTTTCGCGACACAAGGCCGCTCCTACACAGGCCGCGTCAGCCGGCCATTACAGCAGAGGCTCAGAGGCCTACCACGTCCTCGGCTTGCAGGCCTTTCTGGCCCTGCACGCAGGCGTATTCCACCCGCTGTCCTTCGACCAGGGTACGATGCCCCTCACCGCGGATCGCCCGATAGTGGACGAATACATCCGCACCACCTTCGCGCTGAATGAAGCCATAACCCTTGGCATCGTTGAACCACTTTACATTCCCAGTCTCACGAGACGACATCTGAACTACTCCGGATTTTTATTGTGAAGATCGCCTTGCAGACACAGAGTCCCTCCCTGTGTCGACGCCGCTTGCGCAAATATCTTGCAAGTGGCAGGCCGAGTATATGACACAGAACAAAAAAATTTGATGACCGTCGCGCCGTTCGGCGATTTTTGCTGAACTTGCGCGGATACGGCAGACTAATTGGCTGGATACCCACCTGAAAACCACACCCAGGGCACACACCCCATGACCCGTTCCCCCCTGCGCCGCCTGATCTTCGGCGCCCTGCGTCGCCTGTTGTACCTGTGGGTGCGCTCCGAGACCATCAACCAGTCCTCCCTCACCCTCAAGCTCGACCGCAGCCGCCCGGTGTTCTATGCCCTGCCCTCGCCCGCGCTCACCGACCTGGCCGTGCTCGACCATGAATGCACCAAGGCAGGCCTGCCGCGCCCGGTGCTGCCGGTGGCGGTTGGCCCGCTGCAGGAACCGGCGGCGTTCTTCTACCTGACCCCGGACCCGGACTGGCTCGGCCGCCATGACAAGCGCGGCGCCCCGCCTACCCTGGAGCGCCTGGTCGCCGCCGTCAGCCAGCACGCCGAAGAGGATGCGCAGATCATTCCGGTCAGTGTGTTCTGGGGCCAGACCCCGGCGAGTGAATCCAGCCCGTGGAAGTTGCTGTTCGCCGACAGCTGGGCGGTTACCGGGCGCCTGCGCCGGCTGCTGACCGTGCTGATCCTCGGGCGCAAGACCCGGGTGCAGTTCTCCGCACCCATCCACCTGCGCGAACTGGTACAGCACAACAAAGGCCACGAGCGCACCGTGCGCATGGCCCAGCGCCTGATGCGCGTGCACTTTCGCAACCTCAAGACCGCCGTCATCGGCCCGGACATCTCGCACCGGCGCAACCTGGTCAAGGGCCTGATCCACGCGCCCCAGGTGCGCCAGGCCATCGTCGATGAGGCGCAGCGCGAAAACCTGCCGCTGGCCAAGGCCGAAGCCCAGGCTCTGCGCTATGGCAACGAAATCGCCTCGGACTACACCTACACCGCCATCCGCTTCCTCGAAGTGGTGCTGAGCTGGTTCTGGAACAAGATCTACGACGGCATCAAGGTCAACCACATCGAGCAGGTGCAAGGCATCGCCCCCGGCCACGAAGTGATCTATGTGCCGTGCCACCGCAGCCATATCGACTACCTGCTGCTGTCGTACCTGCTGTTCCGCAACGGCCTGACACCGCCGCATGTGGCTGCGGGCATCAACCTCAACATGCCGCTGGTGGGTAACCTGCTGCGCCGTGGCGGTGCCTTCTTCATGCGCCGCACGTTCAAGGGCAACCCGCTGTACACCGCGGTGTTCAACGAGTACCTGCACACCCTGTACACCAAGGGCTTCCCGGTCGAGTACTTCGTCGAAGGCGGCCGCTCGCGCACCGGGCGCATGCTGCAGCCGCGCACCGGGATGCTGGCCATTACCCTGCGCAGCTTCCTGCGTTCGTCGCGCACGCCGATCGTGTTCGTGCCGGTGTACATCGGCTACGAGCGCGTGCTCGAAGGCCGCACCTACCTGGGCGAGCTGCGCGGTGCCAGCAAGAAGAAAGAGTCGATCTTCGATATCTTCAAGGTGTTCGGCGCGCTCAAGCAGCGCTTTGGCCAGGTATACGTGAACTTCGGTGAGCCGATCCGCCTGGCCGGCTTCCTCGACCAGCAACAGCCCGGCTGGCGTGAACAGGACCACGGCCCGCAGTACCGCCCGGCCTGGCTCAACGCCACTACCACCCGCCTGGGTGAAACCGTGGCCCGCCACCTCAACGAGGCGGCCGCGATCAACCCGGTCAACCTGGTGGCCCTGGCGCTGCTGTCCACCAGCCGCCTGGCCCTGGACGAGCGCGCCCTGACCCGCGTGCTCGACCTGTACCTGGCCTTGCTGCGCCAGGTGCCCTACTCACCGCACACCACCCTGCCGGACGGCGACGGCCAGGCGCTGATCGAACACGTGCGCGGGATGAACCTGGTGGCCGAGCAGAAGGACGCCCTGGGCCGCATCCTGTACCTGGATGAAGGCAACGCGGTACTGATGACCTATTACCGCAACAACGTGCTGCACATCTTCGCCCTGCCGGCGCTGCTGGCCAGCTTCTTCCTCAGCAGTTCGCGCATGAGCCGCGAACTGCTGGGCCAGTATGTGCACGCGCTGTACCCCTACCTGCAGGCCGAACTGTTCCTGCGCTGGACGCCGGAGCAACTGGATGCGGTGATCGACCAGTGGCTGACCGTACTGGTCGAGCAAGGGCTGCTGCGCCAGGACAACGACACCTACATTCGCCCGGCACCCAGCTCGCGGCAGTTCGTGTTGCTGACCCTGCTCGCCCGCACCATCACCCAGACCCTGCAGCGCTTCTACATGGCCACCTCGCTGCTGCTGAACAGCGGCCAGAACAGCCTCAGCGCCGAAGAACTGGAAGACCTGTGCGTGATGATGGCCCAGCGCCTGTCGATCCTGCACGGCCTGAACGCCCCGGAGTTCTTCGACAAGACCCTGTTCCGCCACTTCATCCAGACCCTGCTCGAGCAAGGCGTGCTGCATGCAGATGCCCAGGGCAAGCTGGGTTATCACGACAAGCTCGGCGAGCTGGCCGAAGGCGTGGCCAAGCGCGTGCTGTCGGCGGAACTGCGCCTGTCGATCCGCCAGGTGGCATTGCACCGTGAAGACGGGCTGGAAACTTCCACCATCTGAGGCTTTATCAGCCGGGAAAATCCGCTAAAGTCCCTGGGGTTGGCCAAAAGCCAACGCCAAGGACTTCGGAGATACCATGAAAAAGCTCTTTATGCTGTGTTGCGCATCCTTGCTCGCAGCCTGTTCCAGCCACGCCCCGTCCAACCAGGCCAGCCTGGATGGCGAAGTCTTCTACCTGCAGCGCAGCGCCCTGCCACCTGCCGCCACCCTCAGCGTGGAACTGCAGGACGTCTCGCTGATGGACGCCCCGGCGGTGACCCTGGCCCGTCAGGCCGGCCCGGTCAAAGGCAACGTACCGCTGCCGTTCCACCTCACCTACGACCCGGCCCAGGTCAAGCCCGGCCACCGCTATGCGGTAAGCGCGCGCATCGAGCTGGACGGCAAGCTGCTGTTCATCAACACCGAACACCACGGCGTCATGCTCGACGGCAGTGACCCACAGCCCGTGCGGATCAAGGTCGATCCGGTCCGCTGACCCCCGTATTCATCTGTTTACAAGGAAAGCTTCATGATCCGCACTTCCCTGCGCTTCACCACCCTGTGTGCCGGCCTGCTACTGTCGGCCAGTGCCCTGGCCCTGTCGCTTGGCGATCTGACCCAGAAAGATGCCACTGGCGGCCTGAAGGATGCACTGACCCAAGGCGCACAATTGGCCGTCAAGCAGCTGAGCACCCCGGGCGGCTTCAGCGACAACCCCGACGTGCGCATCGAACTGCCTGGCAACCTGGGCAAGGCCGCCAAGGCGATGAAGATGTTCGGCAAGGGTGAACAGGTCGAAGCCCTGGAAACCAGCATGAACAAGGCCGCCGAGGCTGCCGTGCCGCAGGCCCAGGCGATTCTGGTAGATGCCGTGAAGAACATGAGCGTGACCGATGCCAAGGGCATCCTCAGCGGCGGTGACGACTCGGCCACCCAGTACCTGAACAAGAGCAGCCGCGAGCAGATCCGCGCCAAGTTCCTGCCGATCGTCAAGCAGGCTACCGACAAGGTTGGCCTGGCTCAGCAGTACAACAACTTTGCCGGGCAGGCCGTGGCGTTGGGTGTGGTCGATGCCAAGAGCGCCAGCATCGAGAACTACGTGACTGAAAAGGCACTGGATGGCCTGTTCGAAATGATTGCCAAGCAGGAGCAGAGCATTCGCCAGAACCCGGCTGAGGCGGCTACCAGCCTGGCCAAGAAGGTCTTCGGCGCCCTCTGAGGGCCCCCTGGGGGCTGCTTTGCAGCCCATCGCGACACAAGGCCGCTCCCACATTGATCGGCGAATGCAGGACCTTTGTAGGAGCGGCCTTGTGTCGCGATAGGAGGGCAAAGCCCTCCCCTGCGGTCTTCAGCCCTTCTTCACCCTGAACCAGGCCGCATACAACGCCGGCAAGAACAGCAGGGTCAGCACCGTGGCCACGATCAACCCGCCCATGATCGCCACCGCCATCGGCCCGTAGAACACACTGCGCGACAAAGGAATCATCGCCAGCACCGCTGCCAGTGCGGTCAACACGATCGGGCGGAAGCGCCGCACCGTGGCTTCGATGATCGCCTGCCAGCGCTCCAGCCCCGCCGCGATGTCCTGCTCGATCTGGTCCACCAGGATCACCGAGTTGCGCATGATCATCCCCGCCAGGGCAATGGTGCCGAGCATGGCGACAAAGCCGAACGGCTGGCGGAACACCAAAAGGAACAAGGTCACGCCAATCAGCCCCAGCGGCGCGGTGAGGAACACCATCACCGTGCGCGAGAAGCTGCGCAGCTGGATCATCAGCAAGCTCAGCACCACCACCACGAACAGCGGCATGCCGGCATTCACCGACTTCTGCCCGCGCTCGGAGTCCTCGACCGTGCCGCCCACTTCCAGCAAATAGCCATCCGGCAGCTTGGCGCGGATATCATGCAGGGTAGGCTCGATTTGCTTCACCAGCGTCGCCGGCTGCTCCTTGTCGTATATATCGGCGCGCACGGTCACCGTCGGCAAGCGGTTACGGTGCCAGATGATGCCTTCCTCGAAGCCGTACTCCAGGGTCGCAACCTGCGACAGCGCCACGCTCTGGCCATTGTCGGTCGGCAATGCCAGGCTGCCGAGGTTGCCCAGCTCGTTGCGTTCCTGCCGGGTGCCGCGCAGCAGGATCTCGATCAGCTCGTTGTCCTCGCGGTACTGGCTGACCGTGGTGCCGGTCAGCGAGCTTTGCAGGAAGCTCGACAGGTGCGCGGTGCTCACGCCCAGGGCGCGGGCGCGGTCCTGGTCGATCTCGAGGAACACCGCCTTGCTCGGCTCCTCCCAGTCCAGGTGAACGTTCACCACATGCGGGTTCTGGCGCACCTTGTCGGCCACCTCGCGGGCCAGCGCACGGGCCTTCTCGATGTGCTCGCCAGTCACCCGGAACTGCACCGGGTAACCCACGGGCGGGCCGTTTTCCAGGCGAGTGACCCGGGCACGCAGGTCGGGGAACTGCTGGTCCATGGTGCTGATCAGCCAGCTGCGCAGGCGCTCACGGTCTTCCATCGACTTGGCCAGTACCACGAACTGGGCGAAGCTGGCCGCCGGCAGCTGCTGGTCCAGCGGCAGGTAGAAACGCGGCGAACCGGTGCCCACATAGGCCACGTAGTTGTCGATTCCCTCCTGCTGCTTGAGCAACGCCTCCAGTTGCTTGACCCGCTCGGCGGTGTTGGCCAGCGAGGCACCCTCGGCCAGTTTCAGGTCGACCATCAACTCCGGGCGCCCGGAGGCCGGGAAGAACTGCTGGGGCACGAAACGGAACAGCAGGATACTGCCGACAAAGGCGGCAATGGTCAGCAGGATCACCGTCTTGCGCCGCCGCACGCACCACTCCACCACACGCCGCACACGTTGGTAGAACGGTGTGGCGTAAGGGTCTGGCGCGTGGCCGTCCTTGCCATGGCGCGCGGCATGCAGCTTGGCCAGGTCCGGCAGCAGGCGCTCGCCCAGGTAAGGCACGAATACCACTGCGGCCACCCAGGAGGTCAGCAAGGCAATGGTCACCACCTGGAAGATCGAACGGGTATATTCGCCCGTACTGGAGGCTGCCGTGGCGATGGGCAGGAAGCCCGCCGCCGTGATCAGGGTGCCGGTGAGCATCGGGAAGGCGGTGCTGCTCCAGGCGTAGCTAGCCGCCTTGAGGCGGTCGTAGCCCTGCTCCATCTTGATCGCCATCATCTCCACGGCAATGATCGCGTCATCGACCAACAAGCCCAGGGCCAGCACCAGCGCGCCAAGGGAGATCTTGTGCAGGCCGATGCCGAAGTAGTGCATGGCGGCGAAGGTCATGGCCAGCACCAGCGGGATGGCCAGCGCCACCACCAACCCCGTGCGCAGGCCCAGCGAGAAGAAGCTCACCAGCAGCACGATGACCAGCGCCTCGACCAGCACCTGGACAAACTCGCCCACGCCAGCCTTGACCGCCGCCGGCTGGTCCGAGACCTTGCGCAGCTCCATGCCGGCCGGCAGGCTGCGCGCCAGGCGTTCGAACTCGCTTTCCAATGCCTTGCCCAGCACCAGAATGTCGCCGCCGTCCTTCATCGACACCGCCAGGCCAATGGCATCCTCGCCCATGAAGCGCATGCGCGGTGCGGGTGGGTCGTTGAAACCGCGGTGCACCTCGGCCACATCGCCGATACGGAAGGTGCGGTCCCCCACGCGGATGGGGAACTGGCGAATCTGCTCGACGCTGTCGAAGCGCCCGCTCACCCGCAGTTGCAGGCGCTCGCTGGGCGTTTCGAAGAAGCCGGCGGTGCTGACCGCATTCTGCTCCTGCAGGGCCTGCTGCACGGCCTCCAGCGGCACGCCGAGGGTGGCCAGCTTGAGGTTGGACAGCTCGATCCAGATTTTCTCGTCCTGCAGGCCGATCAGCTCGACCTTGCCCACGTCCTTGACCCGCTGCAACTGGATCTGGATACGGTCGGCATAGTCCTTGAGCACCGCGTAGTCGAAGCCCTCACCCGTCAGCGCATAGATATTGCCGAAGGTGGTGCCGAACTCGTCATTGAAGAACGGGCCCTGGATTTCCGGCGGCAAGGTGTGGCGGATGTCCGCGACCTTCTTGCGGATCTGGTACCACAGCTCGGGGATGTCCTTGGAATGCAGCGAGTCGCGGGCCATGAAGGTGACCTGCGATTCGCCCGGGCGGGAGAACGAGACGATCCGCTCGTACTCGCCGGTTTCCATCAGCTTCTTCTCGATGCGCTCGGTGACCTGGCGCGACACTTCCTCGGCAGTGGCACCGGGCCACAGGGTACGGATGACCATGGCCTTGAAGGTGAACGGCGGGTCCTCGCTCTGGCCGAGCTTGGTGTAGGACATGGCGCCAATGGCCGCCAGCAGGATCATCAGGAACAGGACGATCTGGCGGTTGCGCAGCGCCCAGGCAGAAAGGTTGAAACCCATCGGGACTTACTCCTTGGCCGTCAGGTTCACTACGCGGTTGGTACGGTCCACGGGGCGTATCTCCTGGCCCTCGCGCAATACATGGCCACCTGCGGCGACAACCCAGTCGCCGGGGGCGAGGCCTTCGAGCACGGGCACGCTGTCGGCGCCGTAGGGCCCCAGGCGCACCACTGCCCGCTCCAGGCGGCTGTCCTTGTTGACCCGCCAGACGTAGGCCTGGCCGTTTTCCGCAGTGACTGCCGACAGCGGCACCGCCAGCGGGACCAGCCCTTCGTGGGCGATGAACACCCGGGCGCTCTGGCCCAGCTCCGCCGGCGTGGCGGCCGTGATAAAGGCGATGCGGGCAGCGAAGGTGCGCGAACGCGGGTCGGCCGCCGGTGACAACTCGCGGATACGCCCCTGGAAGCGCTCTTGCGGGTGCGACCACAGCTCCACGCTCACCGGCTGGCCCACGGCGAAGCGGGCGAACTGCTGCTCCGGCAGGCCGATGGCCACTTCCCGCTCGCCATCGGCGGCCAGGGTGAACACGGTCTGCCCTGCGGCGACCACCTGGCCCACTTCCACCTGGCGCTTGGCGATCACCCCGGCCTGGGGTGCGCGCAGCACAGCATATTCAGCCTGGTTGCCAGCCACGTCGAACTCGGCCTTGGCCTGTTTCAGCCGGGCCAGGCCGGCGCGGTAGAGGTTTTCGGCGTTATCGAACTGGGAATGGCTGACCATCTGCCGGTCCAGCAGCTTCTGGTAGCGATCGCGCTCGGCGCGCACCAGCGACAGGTTGGCCTCGGCGGCCGCCAGCTGGGCACGGTTGGCTTCCAGTTGCAGGCGCACATCCTGCGGGTCCAGCTCGGCCAGCGGCTGGTCGGCCTTGACCCGCTGCCCTTCCTCGACCAGGCGCTTGCTGACCTTGCCGCCAATGCGGAAAGCCAGTTCCGGCTCGAAGCGCGCCCGCACTTCGCCGGGGTAACTGTCGGCAGCGGCTTCGGCCGGCTGCGGCTGCACCACCAGCGCCGGGCGCGGCGCTGCGGGTGGGGCGGCTTCCTGGCCGCACGCCGCCAGCAACAGCACGACAGCGGCGGACAGAGCGATGGACAAGGCATGGCGCAACATGATGAATCCTTTCGCGGAGGGCACATTCAATATTTGTACTGGAGAGTATATTAAGTCAGGCAACGGATGCCGGGAAGAGGCGGCAAAGATCTGGACGGTGGAATACCAGCCGCTGAAGCACCCGAACACGGGCAATCCTGACGATGCCGTCAATCTGCTGAACAAGGTGTTCATCGGCACCACCGGCACGGAACCGGTCCTGACCGTCGATGAAACGGACCTGACGACCGACGCCACGCAAAGCTTCGCCGCCAACTTCACCTCGGCCTTCGGCAACGATGGTGCCGGTACGCTCACCTACGCCCTGCGCGTGGTGACGGGCACCTCTGGCCTGACCGACACGGCCACCGGCTCGGCTGTCAACCTGTCGCTCAATGGCGCCGTGGTGGAAGGCCGTTCGCCATCGGCAACCATCTGGTGTTCACCGTCAGCCTCGCCAGCAACGGTTCCGTTACCCTCAACCAGCTTCGCGCCATCGTGCACCCCGACACCAGCAACCCCGATGACTCGAAGACCCTGACCGCCAACAACCTGGTGACCTTGACCGCGACCAAGACCGACGGAGATCGTGTTCTTCTCCGCCAAAGCACTCGCCTCGACGGCGAATCCTCGGCCAGTACGATGCCAAGCGCGCTGCCTCGATGGCCTGGGCAACGGGGACGGTCTCGTACACCCCCTTGAGCACCAGCACTTTCATTCCGCCAGTGCGCGCGAGTTCGGCAACTACCCCGAGCGGGTCCAGCGCATCTGGGAACCGTCAATTTTTTGCCATGCGTCGGGCTTTTGCTGCACTCGATCTCCTACCTCACTGTCGATCAGCTTTTCGCTGACAAACAGCAGGTTTTGCCCGCAGGCTTTAGCCGGATGGCGCCTGACCCGTTAAGATGGTGTTTCTTCAACCAGATGCAGACCACAATGTCCAACGACGCCCCCATCGGCCCGGGCCGGCCCAAGGATCTGGCCAAACGCGAGGCGATTCTCGAAGCAGCCAAGGCCTTGTTCCTCAGCCTTGGCTACGCCAACACCAGCATGGATGCGGTCGCTGCGGCGGCAGGTGTTTCAAAGCTCACCGTATACAGCCACTTCACCGACAAGCAGACGCTGTTCTCCTCGGCGGTCATGGCAACCTGCCAGATCCAGTTGCCCGACCTGCTGTTCGAGTACCCCGAGGGGGCGCCGGTGGAAGAGGTGCTGCTGACCATTGCCCGTGGCTTCCAGGCGCTGATCAGCAGCGATGAAGCGGTCAAGCTCAGCCGCCTGATCATGGCCCAGGGCAGCCTGGACCCGAGCTTTGGCGAGTACTTCTACGAAGCCGGGCCCAAGCGCGTGCTGGCGGGGATGGAAGCTTTGCTGCGCGGGGCGCACGAGCGCGGGCTGCTGCGCATCGACAACCCGCTGCGTGCGGCGGAGCACTTCTTCTGCCTGGTCAAGGGCGCACCGGATTACCGGTTGCTGCTTGGGTGCGTGGGGCCGCTGGAGGGGGATGAGGCCGAGGCGCATGTGCGCGAGGTGGTAGGTGTGTTCCTGCGGGCATTCCAGCCCTGAGATCAGGCTGTCTGTGCGGGCCTCTTCGCGGGTAAACCCGCTCCCACAGGGTCGATGTGATCTTGAAGTTTGTACAGCACCTGTGGGAGCGGGTTTACCCGCGAAGATGCCCGAACAGGCATAGCCAAATCAGGCCTTGAGGGCCTTCTTCGGGTAAATGTCATACCGGCTCGACTTGCCCTCCAGGCTGTGGCTCGGCTTCGGCCCGTCGATGATCGGCGCCTTGCGCGGCCGCTTCACCACCACCCGGTGGCTGGCCAGCGCCAGGGCAGCTTCGAGCAGGGCCGGGGCATCCAGGTCATCACCCACCAAGGGCCGGAACACACGCATTTCTTTCTTCACCAGTGCACTCTTGTCCCGGTGCGGGAACATCGGGTCGAGGTAGATCACCTGTGGCGCCTCGCCTTCCCAGGCGCGCATGCGCTCGATGGCGTTGCCGGTCAGCAGGCGCATGCGCCCCACGATCGGCCCCACCTCTTCATCCGACCGCGCCCGCGCCAGGCCATCCTCCAGCAATGCGGCAATCAGCGGCTGGCGTTCGATCAGGGTCATCTGGCAGCCCAGGCTGGCCAGCACGAACGCATCCTTGCCCAGCCCGGCAGTGGCATCCAGCACCTGCGGACGCACGCCTTGGGCAATGCCCACCGCCTTGGCGATCATCTGCCCGTTGCCACCACCGAACATGCGCCGGTGCGCGGCCTGGCCTTCGACGAAGTCGACCCGCACCGGCCCCGGGGCCTGCGGGCCCAATTGCTGGATCTGCAAGCCATCAACGCCCACCTGCACGGCAAACCCGGCAGCATCGTCCAGCAGCGGCAATTCAAGGCGCTGTGCCCATGCAGCGGCTTGCGCCTCGAATTCAGCCGACAGCGCCTCGACCCGGATACCTGTGCCCTGCTCTTCCATCATTCACACCTAGAAATTGAACCCAGCCGTTAATGTATCGGCTACTTCGGCCGATACAGGCAATATCCCGCTATTCTGCCAGAGCACAACGCGCGCGACTGCCATGTCAGATACTCTTCCCATCGGCTTGACCTACCTGTCGCCTGTCGGCAACTACAGTCAGCACAACACCCAGGCACTCGGGGGCGTCAGCCACCTGTGGCAGGATTTTTTTGCCCGGGCCATGGCCGAGCAGCAGGAAGAGCCGGTAGACAGCGTCAGCCAGTCGTTCGTGCAATACGACCAGAGCAGCGGCGAGCCGATCGGCGGCGCCCGTGCGCTGGCCCTGATCGACGCCCAGCGTGCCTGCCCGGTACACGACACCGAGGTGGCACCGCCCGAGCCACTGTTCCTGCCCAAAGCAGAACTCGAAGCCAACCTGCTGCCGCCCGCCCCCGAGCCGTTCAGCGCAGTCGAGTTGATCGAGCAGCAGCGCCAGCTCGACATCAGCAACAGCTGGCTACGCCCGGTGGTGATGAGCCAAGGTCACCCGATTGCCGAACCCGGCCCCGGTCCTACCCCACGCTCGCTGTTCCTGCCGATCGCCGAGTTCGAGACCAACCTGCTGGACCCGGCGCCCGAACCGTTCGATGACGCCACCCTGGCCAAGCAGCAGACCGACCTGGAGTTCGACATCCACTGGGCACGCCCGGTGGTGCTGAACAACGTGCGCGCCCACGCCTGAACGCGCCCACGCTCAACGACAGATCTGCCAGCGGCCCATGTCCACATGAAAGTGGTTGTGGTGTGCAGCGTTGTAGTCCGGCCCCAGTACCGTGCTGAAGCTGTCACAGGCCGCCTGCTGCACCTCGCGAAGGAATTCCGCTTTCTGCCCGCCCGCCTGCCAGTCCCGCGCAAGGACGATGCGCTGGCCGTCCTGCAGGCGAAAGCCACTGATGTCCAGGGCATCGGCCGTGGCGTGCTGGCTCAGCCGGCCCTGCTTGCGGTGGTAGACATTGCGGCAGGCAAAACTGCCCAGGTGGTCGACCTGAGCCACCGGCTGCCCCAACACCCGTTGCGCCACAGGCTGCAGGCCATGGTTTTCGAACAGTGCATACGCCACTGCCAACGGACAACTGGCCAGGAAGCTGCCGCCGAGCCGCGCCTGACCACCGTCGATACGCCATACGTTCCGCAATGGGCAGTCGGCAGCAGCCGAACTGTCGGCTTGTGCCCGGTAGCGCAGCTGGCTGGTTTGAAGTGCCAGGCGACACAGCGTCGGGTCATCACGAAGGCGGGACAGCTTGTAGGGGGTCAGCAGGTTGGGGGGCTGACGCACGTCCAGCGGCGCCCACGGGTTCCACGCGGCGGGCAGCCGCCAACCCAGGTGCCAGGCCAGCCCCGCAAGCACCGACAGGCCGGCCAGCAACGCCAGCACGGCCTTCATCAACGGCGGAACAGGTCGTTGAGTTGGGCGAACGGCAGCGCCTGCTCACCGTAGCCGAAGGTGCCCTCATCGCGAATCTCCAGCGCGGCCCGGTGGAAGGCCCCCAACGCGGCACGGGCAAGCGACGAGCCGACGCTGATGCGGCGTACACCCAGGTCTTGCAACTGGTTGACGCTCAGCGGCACGCCCGCCATGCCCATCAGCACATTCACCGGCCGCGGCGCGACGGCCTGCACCACCGCGCGGATTTCCTCGACAGTACGCAGCCCGGGCGCATAAAGCACATCAGCCCCAGCCTCGGCATAGGCCTGCAGGCGCAGGATGGTGTCGTCCAGGTCCATGCGCCCGTGCAGCAGGTTCTCTGCCCGGGCGCACAGGGTGAACGGGAACGGCAGGCTGCGTGCGGCCTGCACGGCTGCGCGCACACGCTCTACTGCCAGCCCGAAATCATAGATCGGCGTATCGCTGTGACCACTGGCATCCTCGATAGAGCCACCCACCAAGCCGACTTCGGCGGCCCGCAGAATGGTCTGGGCGCAATCTTCGGGCAGGTCGCCAAAGCCGTTCTCCAGGTCAGCGGCCACCGGCAAGGGGGTAGCGTCGACAATCTCGCCAGCATTATCGAGGGTATCGTCCAGGCTCAAGGCGCCTTCGGCGTCCGGACGGCCCAGGCTGAAAGCCAGGCCGGCACTGGTGGTGGCCAGCGCCTCGAAGCCCAGGCTGGCCAGCAACTTGGCCGAGCCAGCATCCCACGGGTTGGGGATGACGAAGGCGCTGTCACGCTCGTGCAGGGTCTTGAAGGCTTCGGCTCGCAGGGTTTGCACATCCATGGTTCAACCTCCGGCAGTCAGGGAAAGGTCAGAGTAGCCCCAGTTGTTCGACCTCGGGGGTGCGCGGCAATTCCGGCAACGCGGCAAGGCCCGGCAGGCGCTGCATCAGGCGTTGGTGAAAGCGCTGGGCCAATGCCGCTGCCAGGCGGTTGTCCGAGGTGTGCAGGAAGATGTAGGGGTTGCGGCCTTCCTCGATCCAGGCGGCGACCTTGTCCACCCAGGGGGTAAGAAAGGCCTCGTTGGCCTCCAGCTGCGGGTGGCCGATGAAGCGCACCTGCGGGTGCTGGCTGAAGGCTGCCGGGCGTGGCGGTACCTTGGGCTTCTTCGCCTGCGCATGCAGCACGGCGGGGTCACGGGAGGTGCAGCTGAACAAGGCACGCGGGTCGAGGCAGATACGCTCCACGCCACGCTCATGCAGCAGGCGGTTGAGCAACCGCTCTTCTTCACCCTTGGCGAAGAAGGCCTGGTTGCGCACCTCCACGGCCACCGGCACTCCGACTTCGTCAAGGAAGTGGCAAAGCTCGCCCAGCCGTGCGGGGCTGAACTGGGCCGGCAACTGCAGCCAGTACGGCGCTACGCGCTGGCCCAGCGGGGCCATCAGGCGGGTGAAGTCAAAGGCCGGTTCCAGCTGATCGCGCAGGTCGCCTTCATGGCTGATGTCCCGGGGGAACTTGGCAGTGAAGCGGAAGTGTTCGGGCATGATCTGCGCCCAGCGCGCAATGGTGCCGGGTGCGGGGCGTGCGTAGAAAGTGGTATTGCCCTCGACGGCGTTGAACACCTGGCTGTAGTAGCCGAGCATTTCACTGCTGTTGGCGTCGGCGGGATACAGGTAGTCGCGCCAGGCGTTTTCGCTCCATGACGGGCAACCGAGAAAATAAGGCAGTGCTGATGGACTCATCCACTAAATGTACAGGTCGAGCCCCAGTACTTCCATGTCCCAGTCGGTGAAACCGGCGGTGCTCAGGTAGCTGGCCAATGCGGTAGCGGTGCGGCGGTCACGGGCGCGGGGGAAGATCATGTCCTGCTGGCGGGCTGGCAGGCCACCGCTGCGACGGCGGGCGGTGGCTTCCTGAGGGGCGGTTTCGACCTCCTCGATCACCTCGGCATCATCGATGGCCTCGTCACGCACCGCTGCCTTGCGTGGGGTGCGCTTGATCGGGTAGGACTGCGATGAGAAACCGTCGATACGCATGGCATGAGCACTCAGAACCAATGATGGCAATTTAGCAGCATCAGGGTTCCATCGCTAATGCTCGAGTGATAACTGGACCACAGATCGCGCAAAAGGTTTTAGTGTCATCGGCGATAACCGACGAACAACACTCAGCGCTTCTTGGGTGTCGCTACATTATCGCGCAGGTAGACCGGTTGTGCCTGTTCGGCAACGATCGCCTCGCCGCGTGCCCAGGCAAAGCTGGCCAGGCTGAGGATGTCCAGGGCGTTGGGCAAGGCACTGGCATTGCTGGCTGCCACCTGCACCGCCAGGCGCTCGGCATAGCCCCAACCGGTACCGGCACCGAACCACTCGCCAGCGCTGCCCGCCGGCAGCGCCACCTGCTCGGGCGGCAGCACTGCCTCCTGGCCGACCAGGCGCATTTCGCCTTCGGTGGCCTGGTAGCAGCCCCAATACACTTCATCCATGCGCGCATCGATGGCGGCCGCCACTTGCTGCACGCTGTGCTCGCGCAGCGCGCCCTGGGCCAGTGCGGCCAGGTTGGACACCGGCAAAACCGGGCGCTCCAGGGCGAAGGCCAGGCCCTGGACCACACCGATGGCAATGCGCACGCCGGTGAACGCGCCCGGGCCACGGCCAAAGGCGATGGCATCCAGCGCATTCAGCGCCACGCCGGACTCGGCCAGCAGCTGCTTGATCATCGGCAGCAGCTTCTGGGCATGCATGCGCGGGATCACCTCGTAATGGCTGGTTACCTTGCCGTCATGCAGCAGTGCGACGGAACAGGCTTCGGTGGCGGTATCCAGGGCCAGGAGGGTGGTCATCGAACGGGTATCCAGGTACTAGGGGGAAAAGAGCGGCAGTATAGAGCAGCAGCGGCGTTGTGTCCGCAAGGGGCAGCTGTACGGCCATTGCCCGCTCGGCTGGCGCGGTCCCTGTAGGAGCGGCCTTGTGTCGCGATGGGCCGCAAAGCGGCCCCAGCAATTTTCGCGGCGAAGCTGAGTTTTTGGGGCCGCTGCGCGCCCCATCGCGACACAAGGCCGCTCCTACAGGGATCGCATGTGGCAACAGGGCCACAAACGACAACGGCCCGCAAGCGGGCCGTTGTCGAGGTGCGTCGGGCGCTGGATCAGCTCAGGGCTGCCAGGACCTTGGCGGTGATGGCTTCGACCGAGCCAACGCCTTCGATGTGGCTGTACTTCGGCTTGCCGGCATTGGCGGCGGACAGCTTCTGGTAGAAGTCCACCAGTGGCTTGGTCTGGCTGTGGTAGACCGACAGGCGATGGCGAACGGTCTCTTCCTTGTCGTCATCACGCTGGATCAGGTCTTCACCCGTCTCGTCGTCCTTGCCTTCCACTTTCGGCGGGTTGTACTGAATGTGGTAGGTGCGGCCCGAGGCCAGGTGCACGCGGCGGCCAGCCATGCGGCCGACGATTTCCTCGTCGTCCACGGCGATTTCCACGACGGCGTCGATGTCGACACCGGCAGCGACCATGGCTTCGGCTTGCGGGATGGTACGTGGGAAGCCGTCGAACAGGCAGCCCTTGGCGCAATCAGGCTGGGCGATGCGCTCCTTGACCAGGCTGATGATCAACTCGTCGGAGACCAGCTGGCCGGCATCCATGACTTTCTTCAGCTCCAGGCCCAGCGGGGTACCGGCCTTGACGGCGGCACGCAGCATGTCACCGGTGGAAATCTGGGGGATACCGAACTTTTCGGTGATGAACTTTGCCTGAGTACCTTTACCGGCCCCGGGAGCTCCCAGCAGAATTACGCGCATCTCGTGCTCCTCAAATTTTTTTATGAAATTCAATGGATTCGGCGACCAGGGCCAAGTCCGGAAAATCGGGTATGACCATAAATCGGTCAGAAGGCTGCTCAAGATACACAGCGCCCGGCAGCCAGACAAGCGTCCCAAAGTTGCAGGAATGCGCCACCTACGGCTGGCCTGGCAGGCGGTTGCGCCCGGCGCAACCACCCTCTTCGCCCACTTGCATCCCCCGCACGGCACCTGCCCTGTGCGCCCCGGGCCTACCCTCAGCCGGTGTTGCGCAGGCCGGCTGCAATACCCGCCACGGTCACCAGCAAGGCCTGCTCCAACGGGCTGTCCAGAGCGGCTTCGCGGCTGCGCGAGCGGGCCAGCAACTCGGCCTGCAGGCGGTGCAACGGGTCCAGGTAGGTATTGCGCAGGCTGATGAATTCCAGCGTCTCGGGGCTGTGCGCCAGTAGCACCGGCTGCCCGGTAAGGCCCAGTACCACCTGGCACGACTGCGACAATAGGTCGCGCAGGTGCGCACCCAAAGGCAGCAGGTGCGGTTGCACTAGACGTTCGTCGTAGGCCTCGGCGATCTGCGCATCGGCCTTGGCCAGCACCATCTCGAGCATGTCGATGCGGGTGCGGAAGAACGGCCATTGCTCGCGCATCTGCGCCAGCAGTTCACCCTGGCCACGGGCCAGGGCATTGTTCAATGCCGTTTCCCAGCCAAGCCAGGCCGGCAGCATCAGGCGGGTCTGGGTCCAGCCGAAGATCCAGGGGATGGCCCTCAGGCTTTCGATGCCACCGGCGCGACGCTTGGCCGGGCGGCTGCCCAGCGGCAGGCGCCCAAGTTCCTGCTCCGGGGTGGACTGGCGGAAGTACTCGACAAAATCGGGGTTCTCCCGCACCACGCCGCGGTAGGCCTTGACGCCATCAGCGGCCAGTTGGTCCATCACCTCCCGCCAGGCCGGCTGCGGTGGGGGCGGTGGCAACAAGGTGGCTTCGAGCACGGCGGCCAGGTACAGGTTCAGGTTCTGCTCGGCGATGCCCGGCAAGCCGAACTTGAAGCGGATCATCTCGCCCTGCTCGGTGGTACGGAAGCGCCCCGCCACCGAACCCGGTGGCTGCGACAGGATCGCCGCGTGGGCCGGGCCGCCGCCGCGGCCTACCGTGCCGCCACGGCCGTGGAACAGCAGCAACTCGACCTGGTGCTCGGCGCAGATACGCACCAGGTTTTCCTGGGCCCGGTACTGCGCCCAGGCTGCAGCCGTGGTACCAGCGTCCTTGGCCGAGTCGGAATAGCCGATCATCACTTCCTGCGGGCCGCGCAGGTTGGCGCGGTAGCCTGGCAGGCCGAGCAGGCGCTGCATCACCGGGCCGGCATTGTCGAGGTCGGCCAAGGTCTCGAACAGCGGCACCACGCGCATTGGCCGAGTCAGGCCGGCCTCCTTCAGGAGCAGCTGCACCGCCAGCACATCCGAGGCAGCACCGGCCATGGAGATGACGTAAGAGCCCAGCGAGGCGGCTGGTGCAGCGGCAATTTCCCGGCAGGTGGCCAGCACCTCGGCGGTATCGGCCTGCGGCTTGAAGTGCGCGGGCAGCAGTGGCCGGCGGTTTTTCAGCTCGGCCTGGAGGAACTCGATGCGCTGCTCTTCATCCCAGTCGGCATAGCGCCCCAGGCCCAGGTAGTCGGTAATCTCGCTCAACGCATCACGGTGGCGGGCGGCGTCCTGGCGCACGTCCAGGCGCCCCAGGAACAGGCCGAAGGTCACGGCGCGGCGCAGGCAGTCGAGCAACGGGCCTTCGGCGATCACACCCATGCCGCAGGCGTGCAGGGACTGGTAGCACAGCTCCAGCGGCGCGATCAGGTCGCGGTTGTCGACCAGCACCTCGGCGCTGGCCGGCTGGCTGCTGGTCAATGCCGAATGCGCCCAGGCGCGCGTCGCCCGCAGGCGATCGCGCAGTTGCTTGAGCAGGGAGCGGTAGGGTTCGGCGCTATCGCCGACCCGCTCACGCAGGGCATCGTCGGCCTGCTGCATGGACAACTCGGACGCCAGCGCATCGATGTCGCGCAGGAACAGGTCGGCAGCCATCCAGCGCGCCAGCAGCAGGACTTCGCGGGTGACCGCTGCGGTCACGTTGGGGTTGCCATCACGGTCACCGCCCATCCACGAGGCGAAGCGGATCGGCGCCGCCTCCAGCGGCAGGCGCAGGCCGGTAGCCTCCAGCAGGGCCTTGTCGACCTTGCGCAAGTGGCTGGGGATGGCGTGCCACAGCGAATGCTCGATCACCGCAAAGCCCCACTTGGCTTCGTCCACCGGCGTCGGTCGGGTGCGGCGGATTTCTTCGGTGTGCCAGGCCTCGGCGATCAGCCGGCGCAGGCGCTCGCGCACCTGCTGGCGTTCGGCCGGGGTCAGGTCGCGGTGGTCCTGGGCAGCCAGTTGGCCGGCGATGGCGTCGTACTTCTGGATCAGGGTGCGGCGGGCCACTTCGGTGGGGTGCGCAGTGAGCACCAGCTGGATGTCGAGCTTGGCCAATTGCCGGGCCAGGGCATCATTGCTGTGCCCGGCCTGCTTCAGGCGCGCCAGCAGCTCGGGCAGCACCCGGGCCTCGAACGGCTCGGGCTGGTCGGCGTCGCGGCGGCGGATCAACTGGTACTGCTCGGCCATGTTGGCCAGGTTGAGGAACTGGTTGAAGGCCCTGGCCACGGGCAGCAAGTCTTCATCGGCCAGATCCGCCAGGGTCGAGCTCAGTTGCTCGCCGGCAACGCGACGGTCGGCCTTGGCACTGTGGCGGATGTCCTCGATCTTCTGCAGGAACGCCTCGCCATGCTGCTGGCGAATGGTATCGCCGAGCAGCTCACCCAACACATGGACATCTTCACGCAAACGCACATCGATATCGGTCATTGGCCCTCTCTCCGGCGCGGCTCTGGCGCATTGCATCCCTTTTTCAGCCTTTACGCGATCCCCTGTGGGAGCGGGTTCACCCGCGAAGCATCCAGCGCGGTGCCTGGCACCGGCTGCGCCGGTGTTCGCGGGTGAACCCGCTCCCACAGGGGGGCGCGGTATTCGCCCCAAGAGTGCCCACAGCCAGGCACCGATGGCAAGCCGTGATCGGCCAAAGCAAACTAAAGTGAAAGCACGACACTCCCATGCATTGCAGCCCTTTCAGGCGTCAACAGAGGTCAGCATGAAAATCCGTGAACTCGCCCAGCACTGGGAACAGAATGCCGCCGGTACCCTCAGCCCCACGGGCCATGTCCTGCATCTGGACCTTGAGTCCGAAGCGCGCCTGGCCGCGCTGATCGACATGTACCCCAAGCGCACCGCCGAGGAACTGCTCGGTGAGCTGGTCGCGGCAGCCCTCGAGGAACTGGAAGCCAGCTTCCCCTATGTGCAAGGCCGCCAGGTCATTGCCACCGACGAGGAAGGCGACCCGCTGTACGAGGACATCGGTCCTACACCGCGCTTTCTGTCACTTTCGCGACAGCATCTGCACGCCCTGAGCAACCCAGCAGCCGACAGCGAGAAGTAACCCGCCGCCCCCGCTCCGGGCCTGGCGAAGGCCCGGAATACCGCTACGCTCCGCGAAAGTTCCGGGCGAATCGCACTGACCGATTAGTCAGAAATAGTTATCCGCTCAGGATGATTTTTTCTGAACTATCCGAAAAACGCGCCAGTCACAGCCAATAGCCATCACGCTAAAACCCTGCACACCTGCCGTTGTGCACCGTTGAGCTGAAGCGCGTGCACGTGTCAGGGAACGAGCGATGGACTGCTACGGACAACGTCGTAAACAGGAGTGATCCAATGGAACTGACCACCAAGAACACCCGCATCTACAAACCCTCATCCACTCATGTGCGCGGGTTCAAGCTGGCAGCGCTGGCCCTGGGCAGCAGCCTGGTCCTGGCCGGCTGTGCGGGCAACCCGCCTACCGAGCAGTATGCAGTCACCCAGTCCGCCGTGAACTCCGCCGTCAGCGCTGGCGGCACCGAGTTCGCCGCCGTGGAAATGAAAGCGGCACAGGACAAGTTCAAACAGGCCGAGATCGCCATGCATGACAAGAAGTACGACGACGCCAGGCGCCTGGCCGAACAGGCCGAGTGGGACGCCCGCCTCGCCGAACGCAAGGCCCAGGCGGCCAAGGCCCAGAAGGCCGTGCAGGATGCCCGCCAGGGCGTTCAGGACGTACGTGAGGAAGGCCTGCGCAGCGCTCAGTGAGCCCTGCCCCGCCCACCTCGGCCTTCGCACACGATCAAAGGATGAACACTATGCGCAACTACGTCATGATTCCCGCCCTGCTGGCCCTGAGCGTCGGCCTTGCTGCCTGCTCGCACGACCCTAACGCCAACCTCGAATCGGCCCGCACCAACTTCTCCTCGCTGCAGAGCGACCCGCAATCGAGCAAGGTTGCCGCGCTGGAGACCAAGGACGCTCAGGACTGGCTGAACAAGGCCGACAAGGCCTACATGGACCGTGAAGACGAGAAGAAGGTCGACCAGTTGGCCTACCTGACCAACCAGCGCGTCGAAGTGGCCAAGCAGACCATCGCCCTGCGCACTGCCGAAGGCGAACTGAAGAACGCCTCGGCCCAGCGCGCCCAGGCCAAGCTGGACGCCCGCGACGCACAGATCGCCAAGTTGCAGGACAGCCTCAACGCCAAGCAGACCGACCGCGGCACGCTGGTCACCTTCGGTGACGTGCTGTTCGACTTCAACAAGGCCGAACTCAAGAGCAACGCCTACCCGAACGTCACCAAGCTGGCGCAGTTCCTCCAGGAAAACCCGGAACGCAAGGTGATCGTCGAGGGTTACACCGACAGCGTCGGCTCGGCCAACTACAACCAGGGCCTGTCGGAGCGCCGCGCCAACAGCGTGCGCATGGCACTGGTACGTGCCGGCGTCGACCCGGCGCGCATCGTCGCCCAGGGCTATGGCAAGGAGTACCCGGTAGCGGACAACTCGAGCAATTCGGGGCGTGCGCAGAACCGTCGGGTGGAGGTGACCATCTCCAACGACAACCAGCCGGTGGCGCCGCGCTCGGTGAGCCAGGTACAGCAGTAAGGCTGGCTAGCTGAACTGACAAGCCCCGCGATCGAAGCGGGGCTTTCTTTTGCCTGTTCCGGCCTCTTCGCGGCTAAAGCCGCTCCCACAGGGACTGGCGCGCTCCCTGTAGGAGCGGCTTCAGCCGCGAAAGGGCCGGCACAGGCAGTAGCGATAATGGCTCACTGCACCTGCTGCGGGGTTTCCTCGCCCATGCAACGCACCGCGCGCTTGCGGTTGTCCACCAGCACCCCGGTCAGGCCTTTCTGCTGGGTGTCGAACAGCACCAGCACGCCATCGACGCACTGGGCCACTTGTGGCGCCGGGTCCAGCGAGACCTTGTAGTCCTCGCCGGGGATGGTCTTGAGCATGGTGAAGTCCTGCAGCAACAGGGCATCCTCGGGCTTGGCGAAATGCAGGTAACCGTAGTACCACAAGGCCCCCACCGTCACGATGATGCTGCCGACACCGGTCAGGATCAGCGGGATGGCGTTGCGTTCTTCACTCATTGCTTGTTCTTCTCGTCAGGGTAATTGGGTACTTCGGCCAGCCGCCGCAGGCCGTTGAAATGGCTGGGGTCGTCGAGGAAACGCAACATCACCTGGCGCCAGGTCGGGTCGGCGAAGGTCTGCACGTGGCCACCACGGGTCAGTTGCAGCACCCGTGGCGCTGGCGCGTGCTGGTACAGGCGGATGCCGTTGTCCATCGGCACCAGGGTGTCGTCGATGCTGTGGAAGAACAGCTTGGGCGGGCTGCTCAGCTGCTCGATCGAGCGGATCGCGCTGTCACCGTCCGGCACCAGCCACGACAGCGGCACCTGCAGCGGCCAGGTCATCCACGAGGTGCTGAGGGCAAAGCGTCCGACCGCACGGTAACTGGCCGGCACACCGTCGAACACCAGGGCACTGAAACGCTGGCGCTGCTCCGGGTGGGCCGCCAGGTAGTGAATGGCCATGGCCCCGCCAAGGCTCTGCCCCAGCAGTACCAGTGGCTTGCCCTTGACCTCGGGAGCCTGCTCCAGCCAGGCCATGGCCGCGGCGATGTCCTCGTACACCTCGGGCAGGCTAGGCTCGCCCTGGGACAGGCCATAGCCGCGGTAATCGATCATCAACACCTGGTAACCCTGCTCCGGCAGCCAGTAGCTGCCGCCCAGGTGCCCAGGCAGGTTGCCGCCATTGCCATGCAGGTGCAGCACCGTGCCCTTGACCTCGACCCCGGCCTTGGCCGGCAACCACCAGCCGTGCAGGCGGATGCCATCAGCAGTGGTCAAGGTGACATCGCGGTACTCGAGCCTGGCCCGCTCGGGCGTGAACGGCTGGCCGCGCTCGGGATAGAACAGCAGGCTGCTGCAACCGCCCAGGCCCAGCAGGATCAAACCCAGGGCCAGCAGGCGGCAGCACTCAGAGAATGTTCGCGTAATCGGCTTCAATGCGGTCCAGGCTCAGGTGGTTGAGGAAGTTGGAGAAGCACATCCAGGCCGACAGCGCGTTGAGGTCGCGGAACTGCTCGGGCAGGTACTTGGGCGGCTCGACCAGGCCTTCCTCGACCAGCTGTCGCAGGGTACGCATGTCTTCCAGGGTGGTCTTGCCACAGAACAGCAACGGGATCTGTTCGAGCTTGCCCTTCTTCACGGCCAACTGAATGTAGTTGTAAACCATGATGAAGCCTTTGAGGTAGGACAAGTCCTTGGTAAATGGCAGGCCATTGGGCACCGACCCACGGAACACCCGACTGGCGTTGCTGTAGCTCTGCGCCATCTCGAACCCCTGCTCGCGGAAGAAGTTGTAGATCTGCATGAAATCGGCACCCTCCTCGACCATGTGGATGGCGCGGGTCCGATTGGTGAGCTTGCGCAGGCGGCTGGGGTAGGAGGCGAAGGCGATCACCTCCATGAGGATGGCCAGGCCTTCCTGGGTCACCGTCGACGAGGGCGGGCCCTTGGCCAGGAAGGTACAGATCGGCTGGTTCAGGCCGTTGAGCGTGGTGCCGACATGCACCAGCCCTTCGTGCACCTCCAGGGCGCGCACGTCACGGGCATTGAACATGGCGTCGGCACGCACCTTGATGTAGTCGGCCCCGGCCGCGGCATCGGCGACGATGCCGTCGGACTCGAACACACGGATGGTCCCCTCGGCCTCGCCGAACACCTTGTTCAGCCGGTGCTGGAGGATTTCCACGGCCTCCTTGGCAGTGAGGTTCTTCGGTTCGTCCTTGAGGTCGCCACGGCCATCGATGTTGTTCAGGTAGTCCGACAGCATCAGGCCGAGGTCGGCCAAGGTCGGATCACCAGCGTGGAAGGCATCCGAGGCGGCGCCGTACAGTTCCTGGGAGATCAGCCCGAAATCCTCGGTGCCACGCGCTTCGAGCATGCGCACCACCATGCGGTATTCGCGGCACATGCGCTTCATGATCTGCCCGACCGGGTTGAACTGGCCGAGCTGGCGAATGATGTCGCGCTCGATGCCCTGGAACTCGGCCTTGACCGCGCTGGAGTCGAACGCCAGCGGGCGCGACTGGTAGTAGGCACGGTCGACGGCCGGCGGCTCCTTGCCCTTGGCCTTGAGGAAACCCTGGCGGATGTTGTCGTCCCACTTCACCGCGTCCAGAACCCGGATCGGGGTCTGTGCCGCAACGATGCGGTCGGACAGGGCACGGATGGTTTGCTGGTATTCGTCCACCGGGGACTCCTTTCTAGTACAGGAAACCTGTACCGGCCTCTTCGCGGCTAAAGCCGCTCCCACAGGTACTGCATCAGGCTCGAAACCGATGCGGTCCCTGTGGGAGCGGCTTCAGCCGCGAAGAAGCCAGCACGGTCATTTGCCGGAGCGCTGGAACCGCGCCACTTCAACGAACAGGTCGGAGTTGGCCGGGTCGTCCAGGTATGCCAGCACCCGCGCCGACGGGCTGTCGATCAGCACGCCGTCGCCGTTGTCCTCCGGCACCTCGGTGCTGCGCCCGGTCAGCTCCTTCTTGTCCACCGCCTGCTGCACCTGCTCGACATCCAGGTTGTAGACCACCAGTTCCTTGCCATCGACGATATCGAAACCGCCGATCAGGAAGTTGCCACCCAGGCGCTTCGGCACGCCAGCCGACAGGTACCAGCGGTTGCCGTGGCGCGACACGGTGAACACGTATTCCTCGGGGGCCTTGCCCTTGGCCGTGGCCACTGCCTTGTAGGCATCGCCACCGCTACGGCTGATCACCAGCTTCAGCGGCTCGCCCCAGGCGTCCTTGCTGCTCCACTTGCCGAGCAGGGCCTTGGGCGCCGCCTGGTTGCTCGGCAAGGGCTCGTGGAAGGTCACCAGACAACCGCCCAGCAGCAGGAATGACAAAGTCAACAACACCACACGCCAGGCTTTCATCAGGTTCTCCTTGAAAAGTCGGTCTCGGCTCAGGCCGATGCCAGCACCAGCTGCAGGTATCGGCTAAGCATAGCGAGCATCTGCCCATCGGCTTGCGCGTTCGCATCCTTGAGCAGGCCCTGATATTCCATCTGCTCGATAATCGCCGTCAACATTTGGGCGTCCTGTTCCGGTTGCTGCGAGCCCACCACCTGCAGCAATTGGCGGGTGCCATGCAGCAGGATCTGTTCATGGGCGCACACCAGTTGAGCCAGGCGCGGGCACAGCAGCGCCTCCTGGCGGAAGGCCTGCTCGGCCATCAGGAAGTCGCGGCGGTTCAGCAGTTGCCGCTGCACGTAGTCGGCTGTCATGCGCGCTACCTCGTCAGCCAGGCGTGCCCGCGCCTGCGGGCTGCCGTCACCCTCGGCCAGCAACTGGCGCAACACCACCTCGGTATTGGCCCACAGCTTGGCCATGTAGGCGGCGCTGCGTTCAACGTACTGGGCGAAGGTATCGGTGAGCAGGTCCTCGATGTCCTTGAAGTAGTAGGTGGTGGCCGACAGTGGCACACCGGCCTCGGCGGCGACGGCGCGATGGCGCACACCGCGTACGCCATCGCGCACGACAATGCGCATGGCGGCGTCGAGGATCAGTTGGCGACGCTGCTCGCTGCCCTGGCGGGCAGTCTTGCGGCCTTGGTATTGCACGCTTTCGGCGACGGCGGTGGCGATGCCGGCGGCGCCCTGGTGAGGCATTGCGGGTGTCACGGGGTGTACCTCATGGACAGTGTTTCGTCAGTGCCGGCCTCTTCGCGGCTAAAGCCGCTCCCACAGGGACCGCACCAGCCTGAGGGTAGTGGGGTCCCAGTGGGAGCGGCTTTAGCCGCGAAAGGGCCGGTACAGGCAATTCAAGTGTACGGGCAAGAAAAAGCCGCCTCGAAAGGCGGCTCATTCAATTCACTCAGGCCTGCGGACGCATGTGCGGGAACAGGATCACGTCGCGGATCGACGGCGAGTTGGTCAGCAGCATCACCAGGCGGTCGATGCCGATGCCTTCACCTGCAGTCGGCGGCATGCCGTACTCCAGGGCGCGAACGAAGTCGGCGTCGTAGTGCATGGCTTCGTCGTCACCGGCGTCCTTCTCGGCCACCTGGGCCAGGAAGCGCTCGGCCTGGTCTTCGGCATCGTTGAGCTCGGAGTAGGCGTTGGCGATCTCGCGGCCACCGATGAACAGCTCGAAACGGTCGGTAACAGCCGGGTTGTCGTCGTTGCGACGGGCCAGCGGCGACACTTCGAACGGGTACTCGGTGATGAAGTGCGGCTGCTCCAGCTTGTGCTCGACCAGCTCTTCGAAAATCATCACCTGCAGCTTGCCCAGGCCTTCGTGGCCCAGCACCTTGGCACCGGCCTTTTTGGCGATGTCGCGGGCGCGGTCGACGTCCTGCAGGTCGGCAGCGGTCAGCTCCGGGTTGTACTTGAGGATCGAGTCGAATACCGACAGGCGGGCGAACGGCTCGCCGAAGTGGAACACCTTGTCGCCGTACGGCACGTCGGTAGTGCCCAGTACCAGCTGCGCCAGCTCGCGGAACAGTTCCTCGGTGAGGTCCATGTTGTCGCGGTAGTCGGCGTAGGCCTGGTAGAACTCGAGCATGGTGAATTCAGGGTTGTGACGAGTCGAAACGCCTTCGTTACGGAAGTTGCGGTTGATCTCGAACACCTTCTCGAAGCCACCAACCACCAGGCGCTTGAGGTACAGCTCCGGCGCAATGCGCAGGAACATGGCCATGTCCAGGGCGTTGTGGTGGGTTTCGAACGGCTTGGCCGCAGCACCACCCGGGATGGTTTGCAGCATCGGCGTCTCGACTTCGAGGAAGTCGCGCTCGATGAGGAACTTGCGGATGTGCGAGATCACCTGCGAACGCACACGGAAGGTGTGGCGGGTTTCTTCATTGACCATCAGGTCGACGTAACGCTGGCGGTAGCGCTGCTCGGTGTCGGTCAGGCCGTGGTGCTTGTCGGGCAGCGGGCGCAGCGACTTGGTCAGCAGGCGCACGTTGGTCATTTCGACGTACAGGTCGCCCTTGCCGGAACGGGCCAGGGTGCCTTCGGCGCTGATGATGTCGCCCAGGTCCCAGGTCTTGACCGCGGCCAGGGTTTCTTCCGGCAGGGTCTTGCGGTTGACGTAGACCTGGATACGGCCAGTCATGTCCTGAATGACCATGAACGAGCCGCGGTTGAGCATGATGCGGCCGGCAACCTTGACCGGAATCGCTGCAGCTTCCAGTTCTTCCTTGGTCTTGTCCGCATACTGCTTCTGCAGGTCGTTGCAGTAGCTGTCGCGACGGAAGTCATTGGGGAAGGCATTGCCCTTGGCGCGCTCGGCGGCAAGCTTTTCCTTGCGCAGGGCGATCAGGGCGTTTTCTTCCTGTTGCAGGTCTTGCGCTTCGGTCTTGAGGTCGCTCATTTCGTCATTCTTTCCATCAGGTGTTCGGTGCCCCTTTCGGGCAGGGCACGCGATACCGGACCCAGGCCAGGTACCGCGGCGGTTGTGTGCGGTTTACAGCCCCTGCTTGAGGCTCGCTTCCAGGTACTGGTCGAGGTCGCCGTCCAGCACCTTCTGGCAGTCGCTGCGCTCGACACCGGTACGCAGGTCCTTGATACGCGAGTCATCCAGCACGTAGGAGCGGATCTGGTGGCCCCAGCCGATGTCCGACTTGCTGTCTTCCAGCGCCTGCGAGGCGGCATTGCGCTTCTGCATTTCCAGCTCGTACAACTTGGCCCGCAGCATTTTCATGGCGGTGTCCTTGTTGGCGTGCTGGGAGCGTTCGTTCTGGCAAGCCACCACGGTGTTGGTCGGTACGTGGGTAATACGCACCGCCGAGTCGGTGGTGTTCACGTGCTGACCACCGGCACCGGAGGAACGGTAGGTGTCGATACGCAGGTCGGCCGGGTTGATCTCGATCTCGACCTTGTCGTCGATCTCGGGCGACACGAACACCGCCGAGAACGAGGTGTGGCGACGGGCACCGGAGTCGAACGGGCTCTTGCGTACCAGGCGGTGCACGCCGATCTCGGTGCGCAGCCAGCCGAAGGCGTACTCGCCCTTGATATGCACGGTGGCGCCCTTGATACCGGCGACTTCACCTTCGGAAAGCTCGATGATGGTAGCGTCGAAACCACGCTTGTCGGCCCAGCGCAGGTACATGCGCAGCAGGATGTTGGCCCAGTCCTGCGCCTCGGTACCACCGGAGCCGGCCTGGATGTCCAGGTAGGCGTTGTTCATGTCCATCTCGCCGCTGAACATGCGACGGAACTCGAGCTGGGCCAGTTTTTCTTCCAGGCCTTCCAGTTCGGTCACGACGTCGCCGACGGCGCCTTCGTCATTTTCCTCGACGGCCATGTCGAGCAGGTCCTGGCAGTCGGCCAGGCCGCCGGACAGCTTGTCCAGGGTCTCGACGACCTGTGCCAGCATGGCACGCTCGCGGCCCAGGGCCTGGGCGTACTCGGGCTTGTTCCAGACGTTGGGGTCTTCCAGCTCGCGGTTGACTTCGATCAGGCGGTCATGCTTGTGATCGTAGTCAAAGATACCCCCGAATGGACTGGGAACGCTCGGTGAGGTCCTTGATGGTGTTCAGGATCGGTTGGATTTCCATGGGCTGGCTACTCGCACGAATTCGGTGAAAAGCCTGCGAGTATAACCGAGTCCGCCGCAGGGCGGCAGACCCGCCGGGCGCCCGAATGGCCGCAATTACTCGTGTAGGAGCGGCCTTGTGTCGCGATGGGGCGCGCAGCGGCCCCGGAATTCAGCTTCGCAGCAGATACTGCAAGGGGCCGCTGCGCGCCCCATCGCGACACAAGGCCGCTCCTACAAGGGTACGGTGCAGGCCCTGTCAGGCGATACCAACCTGGTTGCGCCCGCCATTCTTGGCCTGGTACAGACCTTTGTCCGCAGCCGAAATCAGTTGCCGGCTATGGCTGCCTATGGACGGAGTCTGGGTGGCCAGGCCAATGCTCACGGTCAGATACGAGTCGGGCACCGGCGCGGTGTGCGGGATGCCCAGGCCGAGCACGGTCTGGCGCAGCTTCTCGGCCACCAGGCGTGCCCCGCCCGGCGTGGTGTTGGGCAATACCAGGACGAATTCCTCGCCACCATAGCGCGCCGGCAGGTCGGTCGGCCGCGAGCACGAGCCGCGGATCGCCTCGGCCACCTGGCGCAAGGCCTCGTCACCGGCCAGGTGGCCAAAGCTGTCGTTGTAGGCCTTGAAGTAGTCCACGTCGATCATCAGCAGCGACAACTGCTGCTGCTCACGCATGGCCCGGCGCCACTCCAGTTCCAGGTACTCGTCGAAGTGGCGGCGGTTGGACAACCCGGTCAGGCCATCGGAATTCATCAGCCGCTGCAGCATCAGGTTGGTATCGAGCAGTTGCTGCTGGCTGACGCGCAGGGCGCGGTAGGCCTCGTCGCGCTGCAACAGGGTAAGGTAGGAACGCGAGTGATAGCGGATGCGCGCCACCAGCTCGATGGTATCCGGCAGCTTGACCAGGTAATCGTTGGCCCCGGCAGCAAAGGCTGCGCTCTTGACCAGCGGGTCTTCCTTGGTCGACAGAACGATGATCGGGATATCCTGGGTCGCCGGGTTGTTGCGGTATTCACGCACCAGGGTCAGCCCGTCCAGGCCAGGCATGATCAGGTCCTGCAGGATCACCGTGGGCTTGATGCGCACGGCCTGGGCCACCGCCTGGTGCGGGTCGGCGCAGAAGTGGAAGTCGATGTTCTCTTCATGGGCCAGGCCACGCCGCACCGCCTCGCCGATCATGGCCTGGTCGTCGACCAGCAGCACCATCGCCGAGTTCTCGTTGGGGGTCGTGAAACCTTCGATCGGTAAATCATTCATACCTGTTCACCCGATCACTGCCGGCCTGGCGGCGTGATTCAATACACTTCGTCATTTTGCGAAAAATTCCATCAAGCGCCCGGCTATGCGTTCCAGCGGGCGGATTTCCACTGCGGCATCGATGGCCGCAGCGGCCTTGGGCATCCCGTACACCGCACTGCTGGCCTGGTCCTGGGCAATGGTCAGGAAGCCCTGCTGGCGCATCAGCTTCAGGCCCTGGGCACCATCGCGGCCCATGCCGGTAAGCAACACGCCTACCGCATCGCCGGTCCAATAGCGCGCCACACTCTCGAAGAACACATCGATCGAGGGCCGGTAAATTTCATTGACAGGTTCGGCAGTGTAGGCCAGTTGGCCGTTCTGTAGCAGGCGGATGTGGTGATTGGTGCCTGCCAGCAACACCTGCCCCGGCTGCGGCGGCTCGCCTTCACGGGCCAGGCGCACCGGCAGCCCGGCAGCGCTGCTGAGCCATTCGGCCATGCCCGCGGCAAACACCTGGTCCACATGCTGGACCAGCACGATGGCCGCCGGAAATGCCGCCGGCAGGCCCTGCAGCAACACTTCCAGCGCCGCCGGGCCACCTGCCGACGAGCCGATCGCCACCAGGCCGCGGCGCTGGGAAGCCTCGCGCAGCGGCGTGGCCACCGGGCGGGCGGCAGGCGAACGTTGCTGGCCGATCAGCCAGCCGATATTGAGGATTTTGCGCAGCAGTGGCGCCGCCGCTTCACGGGGATCGCCCGCGCCCAGCGCCGGCGTGTCTACCACGTCGAGTGCGCCGTAGCCCATGGCCTCGAACACCCGGTGCACGTTCTGCTTGCGGTCGACCGTGACGATGACGATGGCGCATGGGGTTTCGGCCATGATCCGCCGGGTGGCCTCGACGCCATCCATGACCGGCATTATCAGGTCCATGAGGATCAGGTCTGGCTGCTGCTCGGTGCAGCGCTGCACCGCCTCGGCGCCATTGCTGGCCACCCATACCACCTCGTGCGCCGGCTCCAGGGCGACCGCCCGGCGCAGCGCCTCCACGGCCATGGGCATGTCGTTGACGATGGCGATCTTCATCCCTGAGCACCTCCGATCAGCTCAACCACAGCATCCAGCAACGCATCGTCATGGAAACTGGCCTTTGCCAAATAGTAGTCGGCGCCGGCATCCAGGCCACGCCGTCGGTCTTCCTCACGGTCCTTGTAGGACACCACCATCACCGGCAGCGATTGCAGGCGCTGGTCGCGGCGCACCAGGGTGACCAGCTCGATGCCGTCCATGCGCGGCATGTCGATGTCGGTGATCAGCAGGTCGAAGTCCTCGCCACGCAAGGCGTTCCAGCCGTCCATGCCGTCCACCGCCACGGCCACGTCATAGCCACGGTTGCCGAGCAGCTTGCGCTGCAGTTCACGCACGGTCAGCGAATCGTCGACCACCAGGATGCGCTGGCGCGCCACGCCACGGGCGCCGCTGCTGCCGCGTTCGATGCGTTCCAGGCTGCCGGTGCTGAGCAGTTTCTCCACCGAGCGCAGCAGGTCCTCGACATCGACGATCAGCACCACCGAGCCATCGTCGAGCAAGGCGCCGGAAGAAATGTCCTGCACCTTGCCCAGCCGTGGGTCGAGCGGCATCACCACCAGCACCCGCTCGCCCACCAGCCGCTCCACGGCCACGCCGTACAGTTGCTCGCGCTCGCGGATCACCACTACCCGCAGGCTGCTCTCCTGCGTTTGCCCGGCCGGGCGGTTGAGCAGTTGGCTGGCCGCCACCAGGCCGATGTGCCGGCCTTCGTGCCAGAAGTGCTGGCGCCCCTCGATCTGCACGATCTCTTCGGCGCTCACTTCCAGCGTGCGTTCGATATGAGCGAGCGGGAAGGCATAGGCCTCGCCGCCCACCTCGACCACCAGGCTGCGCACCACCGACAGGGTCAGTGGCACCTGCAGATGGAAACGGCAGCCCTGCCCGGCCAGCTGGGTCAGCTCGATAGAACCGCGCAGTTCACGGATCATGTGCTGCACCGCATCCAGGCCCACGCCGCGCCCGGACACCTCGGTGACTTTGTCGCGCAGGCTGAAACCGGGCAAGAACAGGAACGTCAGCAACTCTGCCTCGCTCATCCGCGCCACCGTGTCGGCGGGCGACAGGGCACGCCCGACAATGCTGCTGCGCAGGCGCTCGAGGTCGATGCCGGCACCGTCGTCGATCAGTTCCAGGCTGAGCATTCCGGCCTGGTGCGAGGCCCGCAGGCGGATAACCCCCTCCTCCGCCTTGCCCGCCAGCAGGCGCCGCTCGGGCAGCTCGATGCCGTGGTCGACCGCATTGCGCAACAGGTGGGTCAGCGGTGCTTCGAGCTTTTCCAGCACATCGCGGTCGACCTGGGTCTTGTCACCTTCCACCAGCAGCCGCACCGGCTTGCCCAGCGAACGGCCAAGGTCGCGCACCATGCGGCTCTGGCCGGTCAGCACATCGGCAAACGGCCGCATCCGGCAGGCCAGCGCGGTGTCGTACAGCAGTTGTGCGCGCTGGCTGGCCTGCCAGCCGAACTCGTCCAGGTCGGCAGCCTGCTGCTGCAGGATCTGCTGGGTTTCCGCCAGCAGGCGCTGGGTCTGTGCCAGGGCTTCGAGCACCTCGCTGCTCTGGCCACTGTCCTCCAGTTGCATGCGCAGGCCATCAAGCGCCTGCATGCCCTGGCCGTGCATGCGCTTGAGGCGCTGCAGGGTGGCCAGGTAAGGCTTGAGCCGCTGGGTTTCCACCAGCGACTTGCTGGACAAGTCGAGCAGGCTGTTGAGGCGGTCGGCGGTGACCCGCAGCACCCGCTCCGTACCTTCGCCGGTGCGCTTGCCGGCCTTGCGACGTGGGGCCTGCTCGGGCTCGGGCTCAGGCTCCAAGGGTTCGACAGGCAGCGGCAAAGGTTCGGCTTGCACGGTTTGCACCGGCGCTTCCGGCAGCGCTGGCACGGCTGGTGGCGCGGGGGGCACGGCTGCCGCCCCCGGGTCGAGCAGGTTGGCCATTTGCGCAAGGAACACCGGCAGGGTCGCCTGCGCCCCGGCATCGCCAGGCGTGGCGATGCGCATCAACAGGTCAGTGCCCTGCAACAGGGCATCGATATGCTCGGCGCTCAGCCGCAGGCGGCCCTCCTGGGCGGCCACCAGGCAGTCTTCCATGACGTGGGCGACGCTGACGCCAGCGTCCACCCCGACAATCCGCGCCGCGCCCTTCAGCGAATGGGCCGCGCGCATGCAAGCCTCGAGCTGGTCGGCCTGCGTGGGATTACGCTCCAGCGCCATCAGGCCGACGCTGAGCACCTGGGTCTGCGCCTCGGCCTCCAGGCTGAACAGTTCGAGCAACGATGCGTCGCGCATTTGCTCTGGGGTCATGACAGGCTCCGCTGCACGGCAGACAGTAAGTGTTGATCGTCCAGCACCCGCACGCTGCGGCCACGCCATTGCAGGACCGCTGCGGTGAAGTGGGAGGCGTCCTGGCCGCTGCCCAGCAGCAGCGGGTCGAGCCGGTGAATGCCGTCGATTTCCTCGACCGCCATCACCACCGGCCCGCCATCCGCGGCCAGGATCAGCATGCGTGGCATCGCCCGGCCGCCACGTTGCTCGGCAGCGCTGGCCTGCACACCCAGCAGGTCGGCCAGTGACAGGCACGGCACCAGCGCACCGCGCACGTTGGCCACCCCCTGCAACACCCGCGAGCGCTGGTGCGGCAGCGAATGCACCGCCTGCAGCGGGGCAATTTCGGCCAGGCAGGCGGTGGCCAGCGCCAGCCACTCTTCGCCCAGGCGGAACAGCAGCATGGAGCGGCCGGTGTTTTCCTCGACCGGTGGCGCCACGGCAGCCTGGTGGTCCTGCATCAACGCGTAGCGGTCGAGCAGGCGTGTGGCTGCTGCGGCATATACCTCGCAGTTACGGCAGTGAACGTGACGCTCCAGCAGCGGGCACTGCTTGTCGCCGTGCACGCCAATGCGGTTCCAGCAGTCGTCGATGTGCGCGTCATCCTCGGCGAGCAATTGCATCGCGGATTCCTTCATCGTTCAGACTCCCTGCCAACCCGTGCGGCGCGCTCCTGCAGGCGCCGGGCACCGGCCAGGTCACCCTGGGCCGCCAGCAAGGCCGCCAGGTGCACCAGCGCCTCGGGGTGCTGCGGTTCCAGGTACAGGGCTTTGCGATAGTGGGTCAGTGCCTGCTGCGCATCGCCTTCGGTATCGCTGAGCAGCCCCAGCCAGTAGTAAACCTGCGCCGAAGGCGCGAACTGGCCCAGGTAGCGCTGGCATTCGGCACGGGCCTGCTCGCTGGCGCCGGCATTGGCAAGCCGGGCAATGCTGGCCAGCAACTCGCTTGCCTCCTCGCGCTTGTGCTCGCGCGCCGGCGCTGGCTTGGCGGCCACGGGCAGCACCCGCAGTGGGCGCGGCGACGCTGCGCTCGGTAACGGATAGCCTGGCTTGGCCGGTGCTGGCGATGTGCGCCGCAAGGGCTGGACCGGGGGCGTAGCCAACGCAGCGCCGCCACCCTCCTGGCGCACATAGGCGAACGACTGGGCAATCCCCAGCGGGCGCATGCCCAATCGCGCCAGCAAGCTGCCTTCGGCCGGGCCGATGAACAGCACACCCTGTGGGTGCAACAAGCGCTTGAGCACTTCGAACACCCGTTGTTGGGTCGGCACGTCGAAATAGATCAGCAGGTTGCGGCAGAACACGAAGTCGTACAGGCCATCGCGGCTGGCCAGCGCCGGGTCGAGCACATTGCCCACCTGCAGGCTGACTTGCTCGCGCACCCGCTCATGCAGGAGGTGGCCTTCGTCGAGGGCATCGAAGTAACGCTCGCGAAAGCCCAGGTCGCTGCCACGGAAGGCATTGCGCCCGTACACCGCCTGCCCGGCCTTGGCCACGGAACTGGGGCTGATGTCCATGCCGTCGATCATGAACGCCCCCGGCGCGATACCGGCATCGAGCAAGGCCATGGCCAGCGAATAGGGTTCCTCGCCGGTCGAGCAAGGCAGGCTGAGCAAACGCAGCGGGCGCGCCCCGGCCAGCTCGGCCAGGCGCTTGTGCGCCAGGCTGGCCAAGGCGGTGAAGGATTCGGGGTAACGGAAGAACCAGGTTTCCGGGACGATGACCGCTTCGATCAGCGCCTGTTGCTCATCCATCGACTGCTGCAGGTGCAGCCAGTAATCATCCAGGTCCGCAGCGTTCACGGCCACACAGCGCTGGCGCAGCGCACGCTCGACCATGGGCGCGCCCACCGATTCCACGTCCAGGCCGATGCGTTCGCGCAGGAAGCGGAAAAAATGCTGTTCGTTCATGTCGGCATCCCTGTCGGATCATCCGCGTACAGCAACTCGTGCACGGCATCGGGCAGCAGGTCGTTGACTTCGATGCGCTGCAACAAGCCCTGCTCATCCTGACGCACCGGCCCCAGGTACGGGGCTTCACCGCTGTCCACGCCATACGGCTGGAACTCGTCGGGGTGGCAACGCAGGGTTTCGGTGGCCTGCTCCAGGATCAGGCCAAGCTGCAGGCCACCTCGGTAGTGCACCAGCACCAGGCGGGTACTGGTGCGCTGCGCCGCCGGCTGGCCGAAGCTCAATGCCGCCAGGTCGACCACCGGTACCAGCAGGCCCCGGTGTGCAAGGATGCCTGCGACCCAGGCAGGCGCCTTGGCGATCGGCTTGAGCGGCTGGCGCGGCAGCACCTCGATCACCTCGTGCACGCTCAGGGCAAAGCGTTGCTCCCGGATGCGAAACTGCAGGTACAACGCCCCCTTGGCGTTGACCGCCCGCGCGGCGCGCGGTTGCAAGTCGTTCATCGCAGTCAGACTTTGAAGCGCGACACGCCGCCACGCAGGCCAGCGGCCACCTGGCTCAGCTCATCGATGGCGAAACTGGCCTGGCGCAGCGATTCGACCGTCTGGGTGCTGGCATCGCTGAGCTGGGCCAGCGCCTGGTTGATCTGCTCGGCACCGGTGGCCTGTGCCTGCATGCCTTCGTTGACCATCAGCACGCGTGGGGCCAGGGCCTGCACCTGGTGAATGATCTGGCTGAGCTGTTCGCCCACCTGCTGCACTTCGAACATGCCGCGGCGCACTTCTTCGGAAAACTTGTCCATGCCCATGACCCCGGCCGACACCGCCGACTGGATCTCGCGCACCATCTGTTCGATATCGTAGGTGGCCACGGCGGTCTGGTCGGCCAGGCGGCGCACTTCGGTGGCTACCACGGCAAAGCCGCGGCCGTACTCGCCGGCCTTTTCCGCTTCGATGGCAGCGTTGAGCGACAGCAGGTTGGTCTGGTCGGCGACCTTGACGATGGTCACCACCATCTGGGTGATGTTGCTGGCCTTTTCGTTGAGGATGCCCAGCTTGGCGTTGACCAGGTCGGCGGCGCCCATCACCTGGTGCATGGTTTCTTCCATGCGTGCCAGGCCCTGCTGGCCGGAACCGGCCAGGCTGGAGGCCTGGTCGGCGGCCGAGGTGACTTCGGTCATGGTGCGCACCAGGTCACGCGAAGTGGCGGCGATTTCCCGCGAGGTGGCGCCGATTTCGGTGGTGGTGGCGGCCGTTTCGGTGGCGGTGGCCTGCTGTTGCTTGGAGGTTGCAGCGATTTCGGTCACCGAGGTGGTCACCTGCACCGACGAACGCTGGGCCTGGGCCACCAGGTTGGCCAGGGCCTCGGCCATTTCGTTGAAGCCGCTTTCGATGGCGCCGAATTCGTCCTTGCGGTCCAGGCTCAGGCGCATGCTCAGGTCGCCCGAGCGCAGTTTGTCGAGGGCATGGACAATGCGCTGCATGGGCGCGGTGATGGCGCGCATCAGCAACAGGCCGCAGATACCGGCGGCGATGATCGCCAGCAGCAGCGAAACTATCATGCTGCCCTTGGCCGTGCTTACGGCGCCGACGATCTCGTTGGTGTCGGTGTCGGCGGAGGCGCGGTTGTGCTCGATCACTTCGTTCAGGTGCTTGCGGCCTTCGATCCAGGCCGGGGTGAGCACATCGGTGATCAACCGCTGGGCTTCCGCGTAGTTGCGCTGTCGATAGGCTTCCAGCACCTGGTCGACGATCTTGAGGTAGGCATCTTTCATCTGGATGAAGGTGTCGAAGCGCGCCTGGTCGTCATCGTCCTGAATGGTGCCCTGGTAGCTGTCCATGTGCTCTTTCAGGCGGTCCTGGAAGCTCTTGAACAGCTCTGCGTCGGCCGAAGTGAATTCGCGGTGATTGGACAGCCCCACCAGCTGCTGGCTGGTGACGTAACTGTCGACCCAGGCACTGCGGATCATCGAGCTGTAGTAGAGGCCGGGAATGCTGTCGGTCCCCACTGCCTGCTCGGCGGATGCGATGGTCACCAACCGCGAGTAGGCGGCCACGATCATCAGCAGCATGATGGCGATGATCACGGCGAAACTTGCCAGGATCCGTTGGCGCAAGGTCCAGTTCTTCACATTCAGCCCTCAGGAATTCACAACGAGCGGGAAAAATCGCCGAAGTATAGCCCAGGCGCCCAGTGCTCATGCGGCTGAAATGTGGAGTAACCGGGTAACCTTGCCGACAGACCGGTCATTTGTGCCCAACGCCATTGGGGCCGCTGTGCGGCCCATCGCCGGCAAGCCAGGCTCCCACCTCGACCGCATGACCTCAGGCCATGTGCGATCCCTGTGGGAGCCGGCTTGCCGGCGATGGGCTGCAACGCAGCCCCCATCACTGGCCGGCGGCAAGCCTTGCCTGGCTTTCCAGTTCCTGACGCAGGGCCGGGTCCAGGCGCAGCTGGCGGGCCAGTTCGTCCAGGTAGGCGCGCTCCATGAAGTTTTCCTGGTCGACCATCATCACGCTGGCCAGGTACATCTCGGCGGCCATTTCCGGCGTTTGCGCTGCACGGGCCACTTCGGCCGGGTCCAGCGGCTTGTTCAGCTCGGCATGCAGCCAGTGCTGCAACTCGCGGTCGTTGTCCAGGCGGGTGAATTCACCCTCGATCAGCGCACGCTCGCGTTCGTCGATATGGCCATCGGACTTGGCCGCCGCCACCAGCGCCCGCAGTACCGCCTGGCTGTGCAGCTCGGCCTGGGCCGGCGGCAGGCGGTCGACGGTCTGTGGCTCGGTGGCGGCCACCTGCTGGCGCGCCTGCCAGTTGCCGTAGGCCTTGTAAGCCAGCACACCGAGCGCGGCCAGGCCGCCATAGGTGAGGGCCTTGCCGCCATATTTGCGGGCCTTCTTGTTGCCCAGCAGCAAGCCCATGGCGCCCGCCGCCAGGGCGCCGCCACCGGCACCGGAAAGCAGGCTGCCAAGGCCGCCGGCACTGGTGCCTGGCTTGCCAGAGCTGCCCTTGCCGGCCTGGCTGGCGAGCAAGTCCTGGCCGGACTTGAGCAACTGGTCGAGCAATCCCCGGGTATTCATCAAACGGTCTCCACGTTGGCCAAGGGAGCCGTCAGGTTAAGCCCTGCCCGCCCGATCGCCATGGGGGGATTTGCTTCCGGATGTTGCATTGGCTGGCAAAAAGCCAACTAGACTCGATATCGCCAATACCGCGCTAACCGCACCACGTTCATGACGATCGCTTCACGGCTTGCTTGATGACTGCCCCGACCAAAATCTCCAAGAAGAGGGAACACCATGTCAGTGCACAAGACCGCATTGCTCGGCGCAACCGCCTGCGCCCTGCTGGCCAACGCCAGCCTGCAGGCTGCCGAACCGCCCAAGGCCCTGGGGCCCGGCGAGGGCCGCCTGGACATCGTCGCCTGGCCCGGCTACATCGAGCGCGGTGAAAGCGACAAGGCCTACGACTGGGTGACCGGCTTCGAGAAGGAAACCGGCTGCAAGGTCAGCGTCAAGACCGCCGCCACCTCGGACGAGATGGTCAGCCTGATGACCAAGGGCGGCTACGACCTGGTCACCGCCTCGGGCGATGCCTCGCTGCGGCTGATCGCGGGCAAGCGGGTACAGCCGATCAACACCGCCTTGATCCCCAACTGGAAGAACATCGACCCACGGCTGCAGAACGGTGGCTGGTACGTGGTCGACAAGCAGGTCTACGGCACCCCTTACCAATGGGGGCCGAACGTGCTGCTGTACAACACCGACGTATTCAAGCAGGCGCCCACCAGCTGGGGCGTGCTGTTCGAGCCGCAGAACCTTCCCGACGGCAAGCCGAACAAGGGCCGCGTGCAGGCCTACGATGGGCCGATCTACATCGCCGATGCGGCGTTGTACCTGAAGGCGGCCAAGCCGGAGCTGGGCATCCAGGACCCGTACGAGCTGAGCGAAGCGCAGTACAAGGCCGTGCTGGAGCTGCTGCGCCAGCAGCAACCGCTGATCCACCGCTACTGGCATGACGCCACGGTGCAGATGAGCGACGTGAAGAACGAAGGCGTGGTTGCCTCCAGCTCCTGGGGCTACATGGTCAATGGCCTCAAGGCCGAGAAGCAGCCCGTGGCCTCGACCATTCCCAAGGAAGGCGCGACCGGCTGGGCCGACACCACCATGCTGCACAGCGAGGCCAAGCACCCCAACTGTGCCTACAAATGGATGGACTGGTCGCTGCAGCCGAAAGTACAGGGTGATGTGGCGGCCTGGTTCGGTTCGTTGCCGGCGGTGCCGGCGGCCTGCACCGGCAGCGAGCTGCTGGGGGCCGAAGGCTGCAAGACCAACGGTTTCGACAACTTCGACAAGATCGCCTTCTGGAAAACCCCGCAGGCCCAGGGCGGCAAGTTCGTGCCGTATAGCCGCTGGACCCAGGATTACATTGCGATCATGGGCGGGCGCTGAGGTTGCCTGAATGCCTGTGCCGGCCTCTTCGCGGGTGAACCCGCTCCCACAGGTAAAGCACACCACCCTTACAGGCGGTGATGAACCTGTAGGAGCGGGTTCACCCGCGAAGAGGCCAGCACAGGAGTAAGCCAGTTGTCCGGAGCCTATGCATGCCCCTAGCCGTCCAGTTCACCCAGGTTTCGCGCACCTTCGGCGAGGTCAAGGCCGTCGACCAGGTCAGCATCGACATCATCGATGGCGAATTCTTCTCCATGCTCGGCCCCTCTGGTTCGGGCAAGACCACCTGCCTGCGCCTGATCGCCGGCTTGGAGCAACCCAGCAGCGGTTCGATCCGCATCCACGGCGTCGAGGCTGCCGGCGTACCGCCCTACCAGCGCGACGTCAACACCGTATTCCAGGACTACGCCCTGTTCCCGCACATGAACGTACTGGACAACATCGCCTACGGCCTGAAGGTAAAAGGCGTGGCCAAGGCCGAACGCCACAGCCGCGCCGAAGAAGCCCTGGCGATGGTGGCCCTGGCCGGCTACGGCGCGCGCAAACCGGCGCAGTTGTCCGGGGGCCAGCGCCAACGCGTGGCCCTGGCCCGCGCGCTGGTCAACCGGCCACGGGTACTGCTGCTGGACGAGCCGCTTGGCGCGCTGGACCTGAATTTGCGCGAACAGATGCAGGGCGAGCTGAAAAAGCTGCAGCGCCAGCTGGGCATCACCTTCATCTTCGTCACCCACGACCAGACCGAGGCGCTGTCGATGTCCGATCGCGTCGCAGTGTTCAACCGCGGCCGTATCGAGCAGGTCGACACCCCGCGCAACCTGTACATGCAGCCGGCCACCACCTTCGTCGCCGAATTCGTCGGCACCTCCAATGTGGTGCGTGGCGAACTGGCCACGTTGCTCAATGGCAGCCCGGCGCCCTTCTCCATCCGCCCCGAACACATCCGCCTCGGCGACCCGGCCACAGCCGGCCAGCACGTCCAGGTCAGCGGCCAGCTGCGCGATATCCAGTACCAGGGCAGTGCCACCCGCTACGAGCTGCAACTGGACAGCGGCCAGCTGCTGGCGGTGAGCCAGGCCAACGACCGCTGGCAGACACAGGCACAGGCCTGGCAACCCGGGCAACGGGTACAGGCGCACTGGCCCCGCGAAGCCATGACGGTGCTGCAGGAAACCGAGGGCCGCTGACATGAGCACACTGCGCGGCCTGTCCAACCTGCTGTACCGGCGCCCCAACCTGTACCTGGCCCTGCTGCTGATCCCACCGCTGACCTGGTTCGGCGCTATCTACCTGGGCTCGCTGCTGAACCTGCTGTGGCAGGGCTTCTATACCTTCGACGACTTCACCATGGCGGTGACGCCGGACCTGACCCTGGGCAACTTCGCCGCGCTGTTCAACCCGTCGAACTTCGACATCATCCTGCGCACCCTGGGCATGGCGCTGGCAGTGTCGCTGGCCAGTGCGGTGCTTGCCTTCCCCATCGCGTACTACATGGCGCGCTATACCAGCGGCAAGACCAAGGCGTTTTTCTATATCGCGGTGATGATGCCGATGTGGGCCAGCTACATCGTCAAGACCTACGCCTGGAGCCTGCTGCTGGCCAAGGGTGGCGTGGCCCAATGGTTCGTCCAGCAACTGCACCTGGATGCCCTGCTGCAAACGGTGCTGGCGGTACCGGGCGTGGGCGGCAGCACGCTGTCGACTTCGCACCTGGGGCGCTTCATGGTGTTCGTGTACATCTGGCTGCCGTTCATGATCCTGCCGATCCAGGCCTCGCTGGAACGCTTGCCGCCATCGCTGCTGCAAGCCTCGGCAGACCTCGGCGCCCGGCCCGGGCAAACCTTCGTGCAGGTGATACTGCCGCTGTCGATCCCGGGCATTGCCGCCGGCTCGATCTTCACCTTCTCGCTGACCCTGGGCGACTTCATCGTGCCGCAGCTGATCGGCCCGCCCGGCTATTTCATCGGCAGCATGGTCTATGCCCAGCAAGGGGCGATCGGCAACATGCCGATGGCCGCCGCGTTCACCCTGGTGCCGATCGTGCTGATCGCGGTGTACCTGTCCATCGTCAAGCGACTGGGGGCCTTCGATGCACTCTGAAAAAGCCTCGACCGGGCTGCGCCTGGCGGCCTGGGGCGGGTTGCTGTTCCTGCACTTCCCGATCCTGATCATCTTCCTGTATGCCTTCAACACCGAAGACGCGGCATTCAGCTTCCCGCCCAAGGGATTTACCCTGAAGTGGTTCGCCGTGGCCTTCGCCCGGCCCGATGTGCTGGAAGCGATCAAGCTGTCACTGCAGGTGGCCTGCCTGGCCACGCTGATCGCCCTGGTGCTCGGCACGCTGGCCTCGGCGGCGCTGTACCGGCGCAGCTTTTTCGGCAAGGAGAGCATTTCGCTGATGCTGATCCTGCCCATCGCCCTGCCCGGCATCATCACCGGTATCGCCCTGCTCTCGGCGTTCAAGACCTTGGGGATCGAGCCCGGGATGTTCACCATCGTGGTCGGCCATGCCACGTTCTGCGTGGTGATCGTCTACAACAACGTGATCGCCCGCCTGCGGCGTACTTCGCAGAGCCTGATCGAAGCCTCGATGGACCTGGGCGCCGATGGCTGGCAGACCTTCCGCTACATCATCCTGCCCAACCTCGGCTCGGCGCTGCTGGCCGGTGGAATGCTGGCCTTTGCCCTGTCGTTCGACGAAATCATCGTCACCACCTTCACTGCCGGCCACGAACGCACCCTGCCGATCTGGCTGCTCAACCAGCTCAGCCGCCCGCGCGACGTGCCGGTGACCAACGTGGTCGCCATGCTGGTGATGCTGGTGACCATGCTGCCGATCCTTGGCGCCTATTACCTGACCCGTGGCGGTGAAAGCGTCGCGGGCAGCGGCAAATGACCCTGGAGGAGTCCCCGATGCAAACGCAGATGCTGATCAATGGCCAGCTGGTCGCTGGCGAAGGCCCGGCCTGGACCGTGCTCAACCCGGCGCTGGGCAGTGCCCTGGCGCAGATCAACGAAGCCAGCGAAGCCCAGGTGGACAGCGCCGTGCGCGCCGCCGACCAGGCCTTCGACAGCTGGTCGCAAACCAGCCCCAAGGAACGCTCGCAAGCCTTGCTGGCGCTGGCCGACGCTATCGAAGCCCATGGCGATGAACTGGCCCGACTGGAATCGCAGAACTGCGGCAAGCCGCTGAGCGCCGCGCTGAATGACGAGATCCCGGCAATTGCCGACGTGTTCCGCTACTTCGCCGGTGCGGCGCGCTGCCTGGGTGGCTCGGCAGCCGGCGAGTACCTGCCGGGGCATACTTCGATGATCCGCCGCGACCCGCTGGGCGTGGTGGCCTCGATCGCACCGTGGAACTACCCGTTGATGATGCTGGCGTGGAAGATCGCCCCGGCCCTGGCTGCCGGCAACACGGTGGTGATCAAGCCCTCCGAGCTGACCCCGCTGACCGCCCTGCGCCTCGGCGAACTGGCCCGGGACCTGCTGCCACCGGGGGTGCTGAACATCCTCTTCGGCCGTGGCCAGACGGTCGGCAACCCGCTGGTCAACCACCCCAAGGTGCGCATGGTGTCGCTGACCGGCTCGATCCCCACCGGCGCTCACATCATCAGCGCCACCGCCGACAGCGTGAAACGCATGCACATGGAACTGGGCGGCAAGGCCCCGGTGCTGGTGTTCGACGATGCCGACATCGATGCCGCCATCGACGGCATCCGTACCTTCGGCTTCTACAACGCCGGCCAGGACTGCACCGCCGCCTGTCGGCTGTACGTGCAGGATGGCATCTACGAGCGTTTCGTCGAACGCCTGGGGGCCGCAGTGGCCAGCCTCAAGCCGGGCCTGCAGGAAGCCGAGGACACCGAACTGGGGCCACTGATCAGTGCCCAGCACCGCGACAAGGTCGCAGGGCTGGTGCAACGGGCCATCGCCCAGCCGCACATTCGCCTGGTTACCGGTGGCAAGGCGATTGATGGCGACGGTTTCTTCTTCGAACCGACCGTGCTGGCCGACGCCCTGCAGGACGACGAAATCGTGCGCAACGAAGTGTTTGGCCCGGTAGTGTCGGTGACCCGCTTCAACGACGAAGCGCAGGCGCTGGAATGGGCCAACGACTCCAACTACGGCCTGGCCTCATCGGTATGGACCCGCGACACCGGCCGCGCCCACCGCCTGGCGGCGCGCCTGCAGTATGGCTGCACGTGGGTGAACACCCACTTCATGCTGGTCAGCGAAATGCCCCATGGCGGGCAGAAGCATTCGGGGTATGGCAAGGACATGTCGATGTATGGGCTGGAGGACTACACCTGTGTGCGGCATGTGATGATCAAGCATTGAGGGTAATGCCTGGGCTGAGACCGGCACCTCAGTCCAGGAGCTTTCCTGCAAAGTAGCCAATAGAACAGGAGTAAGTATCAACGCCTGATTTTGCGCGACCTCTGTGGGAGCGGGTTCACCCGCGAACACCGGCAAAGCCGGTGCCATACACCGAGTCGCCTTCTTCGCGGGCATGCCCGCTCCCACAGATACAGCATCGCATTCAAAGGCGGTGCAATACTGTGTAGGAGCGGCCTTGTGTCGCGAAAGGGCCGCAAAGCGGCCCCGGTAATATCAGCGGCGGAGCTAAAAACCTGGGGCCGCTTCGCAGCCCTTTCGCGACACAAGGCCGCTCCTACAACGACAGCGTAATGCTTGGGTCAAGTCAATCCCGCAGGTCCGACTCGTGAATCGGGTTGGCCCGGCTGGTGGCGCGCTGATATTGCGCAGGCCAGGTAGCTTTGTTGCCGCCCAGGTCGTCGTCGGCATGCAGCGGCCAGTACGGGTCGCGCAGCAGTTCGCGGGCGAGGAAGATGATGTCGGCCTGGCCAGTGCGCAGAATGTGCTCGGCCTGGGCCGGTTCGGTGATCATGCCCACGGTGCCGGTGGCGATTTCCGATTCCTTGCGCACACGCTCGGCGAAGCGCGTCTGGTAACCCGGGCCGGTGGGGATTTCGGCGTTGACCGAGGTGCCGCCGGAGGACACGTCGATCAGGTCGACGCCCAAGCCACGCAGGCGGCGGGCCAGTTCGACGGTTTCATCCGGGTTCCAGCCGTCCTCGACCCAGTCGGTCGCCGATACCCGCACGAACAGCGGTAACTCGGCAGGCCAGACCTTGCGCACGGCCTCGACCACCTCCAGGGTCAGGCGGATACGGTTTTCGAAGCAACTGCCGTAGTCGTCGCGACGCTGGTTGCTCAGCGGCGACAGGAACTGGTGCAACAGGTAGCCATGGGCGGCGTGGATTTCGACCACCTTGAAACCGGCCTTCAGGGCGCGCTCGGTCGAGGCGACGAAGGCGGCGATCACCTCCTGGATTTCATCTTGGTTCAATTCACGCGGCGCGGTGTGCTGCGGGTCGAAGGCGATTTTCGACGGGCCCACCGGCTGCCAGCCGCCCTCTTCGAGCTTGACGCTGCCTTGCTTGCCCAGCCATGGGCGATAGGTGCTGGCCTTGCGCCCGGCGTGAGCCAGTTGGATGCCGGGCACGCTCCCCTGGGCGGTGATGAAACGGGTGATGCGTTGCAGCGGGGCGATCTGAGCGTCGTCCCACAGGCCGAGGTCTTCAGCGGTGATGCGGCCATCGGCGGTCACCGCCACGGCTTCAGTGATTACCAGGCCAGCGCCACCCACGGCGCGGCTGCCTAAATGGACGAGGTGCCAATCGTTGGCCAGGCCATCGACGGCGGAATACTGGCACATCGGCGAAACGGCGATGCGGTTGGGCAGGGTCAGCTGACGCAGGGTGTAAGGCTCGAGCAGCAGGCTCATGAGGGCACCTCCCAAGGACTCCAATGGTGATCCGGCCCGGACACTCAATTGCACGTCCCTGGCCCAGGTCCGGTCATAACTTCAGACTAGACCAGAATGGTTGGGGGGGAGCTTCCATGGGATTTGGTAGAGGTTGAACGGCTCTGCGTTACCAGCCCCATGTCTGATCAGAGTTTCAGATATCCCTTACGGCCCAGATATGGTGAAGCCTAGGTTGAAGAAATAACCTACAAGTCCTGTCGACTCGCGTCTGATTGTTACTGGAATCCTGACTCTCTAGCCTTTGCTGGTCGCTGGCATTCAGCGGCCGGGGGTGGAATCCCGATCAATTACCGAGTAGCTGTCGTCATGGCAGTTGTGCGCGGAAGGCCGCAAAGCCTACCGGGTTTACTCGTAGCCTGGATTCCACACCGCGTACAACTGCCACCCTTCGTGTGGAATCGGAGAGGCGGTCAATCAGCAACCATACGAGTGATTGATATGAAAATGACAGTCCCTGATCCCCCCTCATTTCTTCTCCTTCGACAAAACGCTCAGAATGATCAGGAGAGGGATCAATGAACACAGAAGACACCCAGTTCACCGTCGGCAAGACCACTTTCTTTCAGGGTGAAAACCAGACCCACCCATTATTTCGCATCGAAGCGGGCATTCCGTGCCGAGACGCCCGTGATCAGGCTTCGGAATTGATGGGCTATGTGCGGGAGTTGACCATCGTCGGGCTGATGGATGAGAAACCCACGATGATCTGGGCTGCGCACTATCTCAGTGCGATGGCCAAGGCACTGATGGATGATGCCGAGTTAGGTATGGCGCGCTGAGTTTGGTGTGATCATCGATCGCACATGGAGCACATTAGCCAGCCCGCCGCAGAGCCTTGTGGGCGGGTTTACCCGCGAAGAATGCGACTTGGTGCATGGCACCGGCTTCGCCGGTGTTCGCGGGTGAACCCGCTCCCACAGGTACAGCGCAAGCCTTGAGCCCGGTGCAGGCCCTGTGGGAGCGGGCATGCCCGCGAAGCAGCGACTCGGTGGATGGCACCGGCTTCGCCGGTGATCGCCGACAAGCCTGCTCCCACAGGTACAGCGCAAGTCTCAAGCCCGCCGCAGGCCCTGTGGGAGCGGGTTTACCCGCGAAGCAGGCGACGCGGTGGATGGCACCGGCTTCGCCGGTGTTCGCGGGTGAACCCGCTCCCACAACGGGCCAGCGCCAGGCCGTCAGCAGCGGCGTATCTACCCTCAGCGCGGCTCCATGTGGGCAATCATCAACTGCACACTTTCATTACCACGAAACTCGTTCACATCCAGCTTGTACGCCAACTCGACCCAACGCACCGTCGGGTTCGGCCACACTTCGCGGTCAATGCCAAAGGCAATGCCGTCCAGCCGCACCGAGCCGCACTCGCTCTTGAGCACCACCTTCAGGTGCCGCTCGCCCACCACGCGCTGCTCCACCAACTGGAACACGCCGTGGAACAGCGGCTCGGGGAAGTGCTGCCCCCAGGGCCCGGCATGGCGCAGGGCCTTGGCCAGGTCGAGGTGAAACTCCTCCACCGCCAGGCTGCCATCGGACAACAGCCGACCGGTCAGGTCCTCTTCGCGCAGCTGGCGTCGCACTTCTTCGTCGAACGCCTCGGCAAATGCCGGGAAATTGGCCTCGGGCAACGACAACCCCGCCGCCATCGCGTGGCCGCCGAACTTGCTGATCAACTGCGGGTGGCGCGCCGCCACGGCATCCAGCGCATCGCGAATATGGAACCCCGACACAGAACGCGCCGACCCTTTGAGCATGCCCTCGCCAGCGTCGGCGAAAGCGATGGTCGGCCGGTGGTAACGCTCCTTCAGGCGCGAAGCCAGAATACCGATAACCCCCTGGTGCCAGTCGGCATCGAACAGGCACAGGCCATATGGCATCGACTCGACAGGCAGGTCCTTGAGCTGGGCCAGGGCCTCGCGCTGCATGCCCTGTTCGATGGACTTGCGGTCCTGGTTCAGGTCGTCCAGCTGCTGGGCCATGTCCTGGGCCAGGGCCGCGTCTTCACACAGCAGGCATTCGATGCCCAGGCTCATGTCATCCAGGCGCCCTGCAGCGTTCAGCCGCGGGCCCAGGATGAAGCCAAGGTCGGTCGAGGTGATGCGCCGGTGATCGCGACGGGCCACTTCAAGAATGGCCTTGAGCCCCGGCCGGGCGCGGCCGGCGCGAATGCGCTCGAGGCCCTGGTGCACCAGGATGCGGTTGTTGGCATCCAATGGCACCACGTCGGCGACGCTGCCCAGGGCAACCAGGTCGAGCAATTCGCCGATGTTCGGCTGCGGCTGCGTTTCGTAGCGCCCCAGGCTGCGCAGGCGCGCACGCAGGGCCATCAGCACGTAGAAGATCACCCCTACCCCGGCCAGCGCCTTGCTCGGGAAACTGCAGCCCGGCTGGTTGGGGTTGATGATGGCGTCGGCGTCGGGCAACTCCGCGCCCGGCAGGTGGTGGTCGGTGACCAGCACCTTGAGCCCGGCGGCCTTGGCGGCTGCCACACCGTCGACGCTGGAAATGCCGTTGTCCACGGTGATCAGCAGCTGCGGCTGGCGTTGCAGCGCCACCTCGACGATTTCCGGGGTCAGGCCGTAACCGTATTCGAAGCGGTTGGGCACAAGGTAGTCGACGTGGGCCGCGCCCAGCAGGCGCAGGCCCAGCACGCCGACAGTACTGGCAGTGGCGCCGTCGGCATCGAAGTCGCCGACGATGAGGATGCGCTGGCGCTGGTCGATAGCCTCGACCAGTAGGTCCACGCCGGCCTCGATGCCCTTGAGCTGCTGGTACGGCAGCAGGCGCGCGAGGCTTTTGTCCAGCTCGGCCTCGCTCTGCACGCCGCGCGCGGCGTACAGGCGGGTCAGCAAGGGTGGCAGGTTACCCAGGAATGGCAGGGTCGGCGGCAGCGGGCGAGGTTCGATACGCATGGGGTACTTCAGCCGCGCTCACCAAGCAGCCACTCCAGCTGCACTTCGTGCTGGCCACGGTCGTCGGTGACGAACAAGGTGCCTTCACTGATCATCACGTCCCACTTGATGGTGCGGGGCATGTCGGTGGCGAGGGTTTCCAGCACCTCTTGCGGCACCGCGGCGATGCTCAGGTTCTTCAAACCCTTGACCGCGTCCACCACCTTGTTCTGCCATACGCGCAGGCTGCCGTAGGCCAGCAGGCTGGTACGCTCGGTGCGGCGCGAGCACCAGGTCAGTCGGTCGGCGTCCGGCTGGCCCACTTCGATCCAGTGCAGGATGCGATCGTCCAGGCTCTTTTCCCACAGCGCCGCCTCGTCCACATCGGACAGGCCACGGCCGAACGACAGGTTCTCGTTGTACCAAAGGGCGTAGGCCAGCAGGCGTACGGCCATGCGCTCTTCGGTTTCCGAAGGGTGGCGGGCGATGGTCTGACGGACGTTTTCGTACACGCCGCGGTCGAGGTCGGTCAGGTTCAGTTCGAATTTGTAGGTGGTGGACGGCTGGGCCATGGTCGACGGGCTTCTTGCGCAGAGAAAAAGTGACACAGTCTAACCGATACTGCCCTTCGTTGCCCCGCAGCAGTATCTGCCGCTTCGGACCTATGATAAAACCACGCATCTGCCCAGCTGCCACGGATGCCCCATGACTACGCCCAGCAAACCCCTCGCCGGTCTCAAAGTTGTCGAACTCGGCACCCTTATCGCTGGCCCGTTCGCCTCGCGCATCTGTGCCGAATTCGGCGCCGAGGTGGTCAAGGTCGAATCGCCCGATGGCGGCGACCCGTTGCGCAAATGGCGCAAGCTGTACGAAGGCACCTCGCTGTGGTGGTTCGTGCAGGCTCGCAACAAGCAGTCGCTCACCCTCAACCTCAAGCACCCAGAGGGCCGCGAGATTCTCAAGCGCCTGCTGGCCGAGGCCGACATCCTGATCGAAAACTTCCGCCCGGGCGTGCTGGAAAAACTCGGCCTGGGCTGGGACGTGCTGCACGCGCTCAACCCGCGCCTGGTAATGGTGCGCCTGTCGGGCTTCGGCCAGACCGGGCCGATGAAGGACCAGCCGGGCTTCGGCGCCGTGGGCGAGTCGATGGGCGGCCTGCGCTACATCACCGGCTTCGACGACCGCCCACCGGTGCGCACGGGCATTTCCATCGGTGACTCGATTGCTGCCCTGTGGGGGGTGATCGGAGCACTAATGGCGCTGCGACACCGTGAAGTCAACGGCGGCCAGGGCCAGGTGGTGGACGTGGCCCTGTACGAAGCGATCTTCGCCATGATGGAAAGCATGGTCCCGGAATTCGATGTGTTCGGCTTTATCCGCGAACGCACCGGCAACATCATGCCCGGCATCACGCCCTCCTCCATCCACACCAGCGCCGACGGCAAGCATGTGCAGATCGGCGCCAACGGCGATGCGATCTTCAAGCGCTTCATGCAGGCCATTGGCCGCGCCGACCTGGCCGACGACCCGACCCTGGCCACCAACGATGGCCGCGACCTGCGCCGTGACGAGCTGTACGGGGTAATCGACCGCTGGGCCAACAGCCTGCCGCTGGAGCAACTGATACAGGTGCTGAACACCGCCGAAGTGCCGGCCAGCCGCATCTATTCGGCCGAGGACATGTTCAACGACCCGCAGTACCTGGCACGCGAAATGTTCCTGCAGGCCAAGCTGCCGGACGGCAAGCCATTCCGCATGCCGGGCATCGTGCCCAAGCTGTCGGAGACCCCCGGCTCCACCGAGTGGGTAGGCCCGGCGCTGGGCGAACACACCGAGGCACTGCTCGGCAGCCTGGGCTACGACGCGGCGGCCATCGCCAGCCTGCGCGAAGCAGGCACGGTCTGACCCTGGCGCGGCCCTGGTCCATGCGCGCTGCCCGTTGCCTACGCCACCTAGCCCTGCTGTGCGGGCTGCTGCCCGCATTGCTGTTGCAGCCTGCCAGTGCCAAGGAGCGCATCTTCTGGCTGGTGCGCGACCTGCCGCCGTTCACCATTCTGGAAGGGCCGGAGACAGGCCAAGGGGTGATCGACCAGCTGTTGCCCCTGCTGATCAGGCAGATGCCCGAGTACGACCACAGCATCGTGCGGGTCAACCGCGCCCGCGGCATCCAGATGCTGCAGGACCTGAATAGCTTCACCTGCGACCCTACCCTGCTGTGGACGCCGGAGCGCGCCGAATATGTGCGGTTTTCCGTGCCATCCCTGGGCGTACTCAGTGGCGGCCTGGTGCTGCGCAAGGACAGCGAGGCGCTGGTGGCGCCTTACCTCGACGGCCAGGAGGTAGACCTGCATGCCCTGCTGAGCAAGGCCCCGCTGAAGCTGGGGGTTGTCGCCGAGCGCAGCTATGGCACGCAGATCGACGCCATCCTGCGCCAGTTGCCCGACAGCGCGTTCAGCCGCCACTACGGCAACGACGCCACCGCCAACCTGCTACAGATGCAACAGCTCGGGCGCCTGCGCATGGTGCTCGGCTACTGGCCCGAAGTGCGCTACCTGGTGGAGCAGCAAGGCGGGGCACTGGCTGACTACCGGTTTCATCCTGTGCAAGGGGTGAACCGCTACCAGTTTCTGCATGTAGGTTGTTCGAACAGCGAGCTGGGGCGTGAAGCGATTGCGCACATCGACCAACTGCTGCCTGCCTTGCGCCGGGATGTGTTGCCGGGGTTGTATGCACGCTGGCTGGACCCGGCGTTGCAGGAAGACTACCTGGAAGAGAGCAAGCGCTTCTTCGAAGACCACTAGCTGCCCGATCGGCCCCTGTAGGAGCGGCCTTGTGTCGCGACGGGGCGCGTAGCGGCTCCACATTTTCAGCTTCGCCGCGAAGATTGCCGGGGCCGCTTTGCGGCCGGTCGCGACACAAGGCCGCTCCTACAAGGATATGTGCCTGTCCCCCCAAAAAAAGAAACCCCGGGCGCTGGGGAAACACGCCCGGGGCCAAGCGAAAGCCCTTGGGGGCTTCCCGTGACAGCCTTGCCAGCGCCGGAGCAAAGCACTGGCCCGGCTGCCCCTACAGTGTCTGATAAACCACTCAGGCAAAGGTTCCATGGGGTTGCTGGCGCTGCTGCAATGCCGCGATCACACAGGGCTGCAAACGCCCTTCGGCGATCTGCAGGTCGCGGTGCAGGCCATCCACCAGGTCGATCAACAGGCTTTGTTCCTGCAACTGGCGCTCGCTGACCGTGCGCCGCAGGGTGATGCCGGCGAGGCGGTCGTGAATGGTCAATTGGCGATTACCCTCGGCATCGGCGACGCTGAGGTGGGTCTGATAGGGGGTCAGGGCTTCATTGAGCAGTCTGCAGATTCTTTCCATCCGGATCACTCGCTGCGTGGTGGGATATAGAGGAACTGACCAACAGACGCAGCGGAAAGTTCGTTACACCGCGGCTGCTTCAGTGAGCATGCGGGGCGGACGTGACAGTTTGAATACGCCGCCACGGGCGCGCCTGCAGTGCTTGCAGGGCACGCTGCAGGCTTGGCATCGACAGCGGCCAGGGCAGTTCGGCGAGCACCCACAGGCCCCGGTTTCTGGCCTCTTGGGCAAGGTTGCGGCGCTTGGGGGTAGCCTGGCCGACGAACAGCAAAGCGTGGGTTCGGTGCTGCTGTTCGAGCAAGGCAAGGCCGGCCCGGGTAGGCATGGCGTGGTCAAGGATCAACAGATCGGGGCGGTGATCGGCGTTCAGGCAGGCGTCGAGGTCTGCGCTGGTTTCGCTGATGCGCACATGGAACATGCCTTGGGCATTGAGGGCCTGGTGCAGGAGGATCTGATGGGATGGGCGAGCCTGATGGATCAACACGTAGGGCTGGTGCATGAGCCGCTCCTTATGGGAGGACCGGCTAATTTAGGCTTTGCGCTGGGCGGGCCGAATAGGATGTTTCTGATGGAGATGTGGGAAAAGGCTTAGATTTTGGGGCCGCTTTGCGGCCCGTCGCGACACAAGGCCGCTCCTACAGGGGAACGCGATTCTCCTGTAGGAGCGGCCTTGTGTCGCGAAAGGGCTGCGTAGCAGCCCCGGAAAGCAACGCCGTTACAGCGGCTTGCCGCGGTTGCCATGCTGGCTGACAAAGCCCTGCACAGCCTTCAGGTCATTGGCCAGCACCGTGCAACGCTCCTCACGGCTGAACAGGTCGCTGAGGTGCGCCGGCAGCTCCAGCGCCTTGCCCACACCGGCCTTCTCCACCGCTTCCGGGAACTTGACCGGGTGCGCGGTACCCAGCACCACCATCGGCGTGTCCAGGCTGCGGCGGCACTCGCGGGCGGCCTTGACGCCGATTGCGGTGTGCGGGTCGAGCACTTCGCCGGTAGCGGCGAACACTTCGGCGATGGTTTCGCAGGTCTGCTCGTCACTCACTGCCAGCGAGTCGAACAGCTTGCGCGCTTCGGTCCAGCGGTCTTGCTCGACGCTGAAGCCGCCACCTTGCTTGAAGTTGGCCATCAGCTCGGCAATGGCGCCGCCGTTGCGGCCGTGCAGGTCGAACAGCAGGCGTTCGAAGTTGGACGAGACCATGATGTCCATCGACGGCGACAGGGTCGCGTGCAGGGTTTCCTTGACGTACTGGTTGCCGCTCATGAAGCGGTGCAGGATGTCGTTGCGGTTGGTGGCGACGATCAGCTGGCTGACCGGCAGGCCCATGTTACGTGCCAGGTAGCCAGCGAAGATGTCGCCGAAGTTGCCGGTCGGCACCGAGAACGCCACGGAACGCGCCGGGCCACCCAGCTGCAGGGCAGCGTGGAAGTAGTAGACGATCTGGGCCATGATCCGCGCCCAGTTGATCGAGTTGACCGCAACCAGGCGGGTGCCCTTGAGGAACGACTGGTCGGCGAAGCTGGCCTTGACCATTTCCTGGCAGTCGTCGAAGTTGCCTTCGATGGCGATGTTGTGGATGTTGTCGCCGAAGATGGTGGTCATCTGCCGGCGCTGCACTTCCGACACGCGCTGGTGCGGGTGCAGGATGAAGATGTCGACGTTGTCGCAACGGCGGCAACCTTCGATGGCGGCGGAACCGGTGTCACCGCTGGTGGCACCAATGATCACCACGCGCTCGTTGCGCTTGGCCAGCACGTGGTCCAGCAGGCGGCCGAGCAGTTGCAGGGCGAAGTCCTTGAACGCCAGGGTCGGGCCGTGGAACAGCTCCAGCACCCACTCGTTGCTGTTCAGCTGACGCAGCGGGGCAACCGCGGCGTGGGCGAACTCGCCGTAGGTTTCTTCGAGGATCTTCTTGAAGTCGGCGTCGGCGATGCTGCCTTCGACGAACGGGCGCATCACCCGGAAGGCAAGTTCGTGGTACGGCAGGCCGGCCCACGAGGCGATTTCTTCCTGGGTGAAGCGTGGCAGGTTTTCCGGGACGTACAGGCCGCCGTCGCTGGCCAGGCCAGCCAGCAGGACGTCTTCGAAATTGAGGGCCGGAGCCTGGCCGCGGGTACTGATATAGCGCATGGGTGCAAACCTTCGATGCTGGGGCCGGGGCCGCACTGGCGGCCCGCCGGCACTATTGTTAGTTGAGCTGCTCGACGCGAATGCGCACGACCTTGCCGACCACGTCCTGCAGGGCTTCCAGGGCGACGATGGCGTCGTTGATACGCTGCTCGACCACGCGATGGGTCAGCAGGATCATCGGCACCAGGCCGTCCTGTTCCTCGGCTTCCTTCTGCATGATCGACTCGATGTTGATGCCACGCTCCGAGAGGATGCTGGCCACCTGGGCCAGTACGCCAGGGTGATCCTTGGCCTGGATGCGCAGGTAATAGGCGCTTTCGCAGGCTTCGATCGGCAGGATCGGGTGGGCCGACAGCGAATCCGGCTGGAAGGCCAGGTGCGGCACGCGGTTTTCCGGGTCGGAGGTCATGGCACGGACCACATCGACCAGATCACCGACCACCGACGAAGCGGTAGGCTCCATGCCGGCACCGGCGCCGTAGTACAGGGTGGAACCGGCGGCGTCGCCGTTGACCATGACGGCGTTCATCACGCCGTTGACGTTGGCGATCAGGCGGTCGGCCGGGATCAGCGTCGGGTGTACGCGCAGCTCGATACCTTCGGCAGTGCGGCGGGCCACACCCAGGTGCTTGATGCGGTAGCCCAGGGCCTCGGCATAATTCACGTCAGCAGTGGTCAGCTGGGTGATGCCTTCGGTGTAGGCCTTGTCGAATTGCAGCGGGATGCCGAAAGCGATCGAGGCCAGGATGGTCAACTTGTGCGCGGCATCGATGCCTTCAACGTCGAAAGTCGGGTCGGCTTCGGCGTAACCCAGCGCCTGGGCTTCGGCCAGCACGTCCGGGAAGGCGCGGCCCTTCTCACGCATTTCGGTGAGGATGAAGTTGCCGGTGCCGTTGATGATGCCGGCCAGCCAGTTGATGTGGTTGGCCGACAGGCCTTCGCGGATGGCCTTGATCACCGGGATGCCACCGGCCACGGCCGCTTCGAAGGCGACGATCACGCCCTTCTCGCGGGCCTTGGCGAAGATTTCATTGCCGTGCACGGCAATCAGCGCCTTGTTGGCGGTGACCACGTGCTTGCCGTTTTCGATGGCCTTGAGCACCAGTTCGCGGGCCACGGTGTAGCCACCGATCAGCTCGATGACAATGTCGATCTCCGGGTTGCTCGCAACTTCGAACACATCAGCGGTAATGGGGGTACCGGTAATCTGGCAGTTCGGGTTCTGCGAGCGCATGGCAATCTGTGCCACTTCAATACCGCGCCCGGCACGGCGGGCGATCTCCTCGGCGTTGCGCTGAAGTACATTGAAGGTTCCGCCACCGACGGTCCCCAACCCACAGATGCCTACTTTGACCGGTTTCACTGTGAACTCCCCATTGAACGGCCGACACCTATGCCGACCGTGAAACATGCCGTCACCCCATGACGACGGCGTACTGAATTGGATTACTTGGCCAGTGCCAGCTTGGCGACCTGCGGTGCCGGCTGGTAGCCCGGAATGACCTGGCCGCTTTCAAGGACGATCGCCGGCGTGCCGTTGACGCCGATCGACTGGCCCAGCTGGAACTGCTTGCTGACCGGGTTGGCGCACTTGGCAGCCTTGATTTCCTCACCCTCGATCATCTTGTCCATCGCCGCACGGCGGTCGCTGGAACACCAGACGGCCTGCAACTGCTGGTCACCCGGCGAACCGAGGCCCTGACGCGGGAAGGCGACATAGCGCACTTCAATACCGCGGCGGTTGAGCTCGGGCACCTCGGCGTGCAGCTTGTGGCAGTACGGGCAGGTGGTGTCGGTGAATACCGTGATGTGCGACTTGGTCTCGCCCTTGGCAGGATAAACCACCATCTCGGCGGCTGGAATGCCGTTGATGAGCTTGGCAATGCCCAGGCGCTCGGTCTTCTCGGTGAGGTTGACCGGCTTGCCGTCCTGGATCTGGAACAGGTAGCCCTGCATCACGAACTGGCCGTCGCCGCTGGCATAAAGCACGCGGCCGCCCTGCAGCTTGACTTCATACAGGCCACTGACCGGGCTGCTGGCCACGCTTTCGACGGGCACTTCCAGCTCGAGGTTCTGCAACGACTTACGGATGGCCTGCTCGGCGGTGGCATTGCTGTCGGTTGCCGCAGCAACGGCAAAGGTACTGGCCAGCGCCAACGCGGCGGCGGCGAAAAACTGGGTCACGCGCATGGGAACTCCTGAAGGCGGACAGGGGCCGGAGGGCGCCACCTGCGGAAAATACGCGGTGACCGTGCGGCCCTTGGTGCAAACCGCCCAAGCCTACCACATCACACCGCCGGTGAAGGGCCTTGCAAGGACCGGTCGGCGGAACATGAAAAACATTCATCCACGCGGGTGGTGCTGGGCGTGCAATTGCTGCAGGCGGGCCTTGGCGACATGGGTATAGATCTGCGTGGTCGACAGGTCACTGTGGCCCAGCAGCATCTGTACCACGCGCAGGTCGGCGCCATGGTTGAGCAGATGAGTAGCGAAGGCATGGCGCAGGGTGTGCGGCGACAGCGGCTTGTCGATGCCGGCGACCCGGGCATGGTGCTTGATGCGATGCCAGAAGGTCTGGCGGGTCATCTGCTCGCCACGCTGGCTGGGGAACAAGACATCGCTGGGGCGGCCATTGAGCAGTTCGGCGCGGCCATCGCGCAGGTAGCGTTGCAGCCACACCACCGCCTCTTCGCCCATGGGCACCAGGCGCTCCTTGCTGCCCTTGCCCATCACCCGCAGCACGCCCTGGCGCAGGTTGACCTGGTCGAGGGCCAGGCTGACCAGTTCGGTGACCCGCAGGCCGCAGGCGTAAAGCACTTCGAGCATGGCGCGGTCACGCTGGCCGATGGCTTCGCCCAGGTCCGGGGCCTGCAGCAAGGCTTCGACGTCGGCTTCGGACAACGACTTGGGCAGCGGCTTGCCCAGTTGCGGCATGTCGACTTGCAGGGTCGGGTCGATGGCCACCAGCTTTTCCCGCAGCAGGTAGCGGAAGAAGCCGCGCAGGCCGGACAGGAAGCGTGCCGTGGAGCGCGGCTTGTAGCCCTGGTCGAGGCGCCAGGCCAGGTGGTCAAGAATCAGGTCGCGGCCGGCGTCGGGCAAGCTGACGCCGTGTTCCTGCAGCCAGCCGTTGAACAGAGCCAGGTCGCTGCGGTAGGACATGCGGGTGTTGTCGGACAGGCCCTTTTCAAGCCACAGGGCGTCGAGGAACTGGTCGATCAGGGGGTGGTCTAGGGCGGGCATTCGGGGCTGCTGGGTGTTGGAGATGGCTTAGTGTTTCACAGCAGCATAATTGTTGTCTGTACTGGCCTCTTCGCGGCTAAAGCCGCTCCCACAGGAATATCACCGCCCTCGAGGTATGTGCGATCCCTGTGGGAGCGGCTTTAGCCGCGAAAGGGCCAGTGCAGGAGAACTCAGGCCTGGGGCAAAACCGGCACCGGCCGCTTGTCCTCGTCGATGGCGACGAAGCTGAACACCCCATGAATCGCTCGCTCGCGCCCATCCAGGTACATGTTCTCGACGAACACATCCACCTGCACCTGCAAGCTGGTATTACCCACCTTGATGACCGACCCCACCAACTCGACGATCGAGCCCGCCGGGATCGGGTGCTTGAAGTCGATGCGGTCAGTGGACACGGTCACCAGCGGCAGGCGGCAGAAGCGCGTGGCGGCGATGAACGACACTTCGTCCATCCAGGCCAGGGCGGTGCCGCCGAACAGGGTGTTGTGGTGGTTGGTGGTGTTGGGGAACACCGCCTTGGTCACGCGGGTCACCGACAGCTCGGTGCGGCGCAGGATTTCCTGGTCTCGGGTAGTCATGGCAATCACATCTTCGGGGGTTCAAAACGCAAAAAAGCAGCCCGAAGGCTGCTTTTTTCTCGCTAGGCGGCCTTGGCCACCGGGCAAACTGCACTCAGGACAGTTTTTCCTTGATGCGAGCGGCTTTGCCGGACAGGTCGCGCAGGTAGTACAGCTTGGCTTTACGCACGTCACCACGACGTTTCACGGCCAGGCTGTCGATTTGCGGGCTGTAGGTCTGGAAGGTACGCTCTACGCCAACGCCGCTGGAGATCTTGCGCACGGTGAAGGCGCTGTTCAGACCGCGGTTACGCTTGGCGATAACGACGCCTTCGAACGCCTGCAGACGGGAACGCTCACCTTCCTTCACTTTAACCTGAACGACAACGGTGTCGCCTGGTGCGAAGGTCGGGATTTCCTTGCTCATCTGCTCGGCTTCGAGCTGCTGGATGATCTTGTTGGTCATGCTGTGCTCCTAAGATGGATACGTGATCCACCATCGATACGTTTAACTATCGTCCCGCTCGCGGAGATATTCCTCGAGCAGCTTCTTCTCTTCTCCAGAAAGCGAGCGACTTTCCAGAAGATCGGCGCGTCGTTCGAAGGTCCTACCAAGGGACTGCTTCATTCTCCAACGCCGGATGTGTGCATGGTTGCCACTTAGCAACACGTCGGGAACACGCTGATCCGCATACACCTCAGGCCGGGTGTAGTGCGGGCAATCGAGCAGACCGTCGGTGAAGGAATCTTCTTCCGCCGAATCCACATGCCCTAAAGCTCCGGGCAGCAGCCGTGTAACCGCATCGATCAGTACCATGGCCGGCAGCTCGCCACCGGAAAGCACATAGTCGCCAATCGACCACTCCTCATCGACATGAGCCTCGATAAAGCGCTCGTCGATGCCTTCATAACGACCGGCGATCAGGATCAACGATTCCTGTTCGGCCAGGCCTTTGACCGCCTGCTGAGTCAGCTTGCGGCCTTGTGGCGAAAGGTAGATCACCTTCGCCGCTGCTCCGGTCGCTTGCCTGGCGCTAACCAGGGCGTCTTCCAGAGGCTTGATTTTCATCACCATGCCCGGACCACCGCCAAACGGCCGATCATCCACCGTGTGGTGACGATCTGCGGTGTAGTCCCGCGGGTTCCAGCAAGTCACCTGAAGCAACCCCTGTTTCACCGCGCGGCTGGTAATGCCGTACTCCGTGATGGCCGAGAACATCTCGGGGAACAACGTGATGACGTCTACGCGAAGGTTACCCATCGTTTAGAAGTCCGCGTCCCATTCAACCCGCATCACGCCTGCTTCCAGGTCGATGTCGAGCACGCATTGCGCCGTATAGGGCAACAGACGCTCGCGATCATCCAGGCTGCCTGCGCAGGGCTTGACCACCATTACATCGTTCGCACCGGTCTCCAACAGGTGATCGACCTTGCCGAACAGTTGTTCGTCCTGGTTGATGACCTTCAGGCCCACCAACTGGTACCAGTAGTACTCGTCAGCAGCCAGGTTGGGCAAAAGGCTCCGCGGAATGCAGATTTCGTAACCGCTCAGAAGACGGGCTTCATCACGATCATCGAGGCCTTTCAGTTTCACGACCAGGCCCTTCTGGGAGCCACGACCGTTGACCAGCTCGACCTGCTTTACCTTGCCTTCGTGCCGAAGCGTCCAGCGCGGATAATCCAACAGGTTTTCAATCGGATCGGTAAAGGAATACACCTTCACCTCGCCGCGAACGCCGTGAACCGAAAAAATCTTGCCAACGACGATGAGGTCGTCAGCCTTTTCTGGCGTCGCGTTCATACTACTCAGGCAGCAGCCTTGGCAGCGTCCTTCAGCAGCTGAGCAACGCGCTCAGACGGCTGTGCACCCTGGCTCAGCCAGTAGTTGACGCGCTCTTGGTTGACCGACAGCTTGACTTCGGCGCCAGCAGCGATCGGGTTGAAGAAACCTACGCGCTCAACGAAACGGCCGTCACGGGCGTTACGCGAGTTGGTCACGGTCAGGTGATAGAATGGGCGCTTTTTCGAGCCGCCACGGGCCAGACGAATGGTTACCATGTGAACATCGTTCCTATAGTCGGTGCTGCAGTTGATACAGCAGCTGGTACTGCAAATCTGAATGCCAAATAGGCACACGGGTGCCCAAAAGGCCGCATATTCTCGGGGAATACACGGACATTTGCAAATGACTTTTTCGGCAAGGCCCTGCCCTGCCGTCCAGATCTGCCGGTTGAGCCGCGAAATCCGCGGCCATTGCCCCGCCACGGCGGGGGTTCTGGGCGCCTGCCGGACAAACGGCAGGCCCCCGGAATAGGGTTTACAGCTTCGGCATGCCGCCGCCCGGCAGCATCCCGCCAAGGCCGCGCATCATCTTGGCCATGCCGCCCTTGGCGGAGAATTTCTTCATCATCTTCTGCATTTGCTTGTGCTGCTTGATCAGGCGGCCGACGTCCTGCACCTGGGTGCCGGAACCGATGGCGATACGGCGCTTGCGCGAGCCGCTGATCAGCTCCGGATCACGGCGTTCGGCCGGGGTCATGGAGTTGATGATCGCTTCCATCTGCTTGAACTGCTTCTCGGCGGCGCCCTGGGCGTTGCCCATCTGCGACAGGTTGACCCCGCCGATGCTCGGCAGCTTGTCCATCAGGCCACCGAGGCCGCCCATGTTCTTCATCTGTTGCAGCTGGTCGCGGAAGTCTTCGAGGTCGAAGCCCTTGCCCTTCTTCAGCTTCTTGGCCAGCTTGTCGGCCTTGGCCTTGTCGATGTTCTGCTCGGCCTGCTCGATCAGGCTGAGCACGTCACCCATGCCGAGGATGCGCGAGGCGACGCGGTCGGGGTGGAACGGTTCGAGGGCTTCGGTCTTCTCGCCCATACCGATGAACTTGATCGGCTTGCCGGTGATGGCACGCACCGACAGCGCGGCACCGCCACGGGCGTCACCGTCGACCTTGGTCAGCACCACGCCGGTCAGCGGCAGCGCCTCGCCAAAGGCCTTGGCGGTGTTGGCGGCGTCCTGGCCGGTCATGGCGTCGACCACGAACAGGGTCTCGATCGGCTTGACCGCGGCATGCAGCGCCTTGATCTCGTCCATCATGTCGGCGTCGATGTGCAGACGGCCGGCGGTATCGACGATGACCACATCGATGAACTTCAGCTTGGCTTCGCGGATGGCCGCTTCGGCGATGGCCACCGGCTTCTGGCTGATGTCGGACGGGAAGAAGGTGACGCCGATGTCGTTGGCCAGGGTTTCCAGCTGCTTGATCGCTGCCGGGCGGTAGACGTCGGCGGACACCACCATCACGCTCTTTTTCTTGCGCTCCTTGAGGAAGCGCGCCAGCTTGCCGGCGGTGGTGGTCTTACCGGCGCCCTGCAGGCCGGCCATCAGCACCACGGCGGGCGGGGCGGCGTTCAGCGCGAGGTCTTCGTTGGCCGCGCCCATCAGGCTTTCCAGCTCGGCCTGGACGATCTTCACGAACGCCTGGCCCGGGGTCAGGCTGCGCGACACTTCGGTGCCGACTGCACGGTCCTTGACGCTGTTGACGAAATCCTTGACCACCGGCAGGGCAACGTCGGCCTCGAGCAGGGCCATGCGCACTTCGCGCAGCGTGTCCTTGATGTTGTCTTCGGTCAGCTTGGCCTTGCCGGTGACATGGCGCAGCGTCTGTGACAGGCGGTCGGTCAGGTTTTCGAACATGGTGATCCTTTCAGGCCCAGTAAAAGCCGAGGTTTGTCAGGCGCCCAGGGGGGAATGCATACCCGCCGGGCACAGCAAGGCGGCGATTATAGCGAAGTGCGGCGGCGGCGCACACCTTGCTGGCGGCCTGGTAGATATTCGGTGGCTGTGCCGGCCTCTTCGCGGGTGAACCCGCTCCCACAGGGTCTGCACCACATTCGAAACCGGCGCCGTACCTGTGGGAGCGGGTTCACCCGCGAATGCCGCACCGCGGTCTGCCAGTCTTCCTAGACCAGCGCGATCTATGCCAAACTCCGTCTCTTTAAGGCTCGCCAACCAGGACTTATGTTCTCCTCACCCAGCCTCATCCCCAACCTGATCGCCGCCGGCCTATATATAGCTGCGGCAATCTACCAGGGCTCTTACCTTGCCCAGAACCGCAAGGCCGACAAGCGCCTGCTTGCCCTGCTGGGTGCCTTCGCGGTACTCGCCCAGGCCGGTGCGCTGTTCTTCCAGCTGATCACCCCGCTGGGCCTGAGCCTGGACTTCTTCAGTGCCGCCAGCCTGATCGCCGTGGCGGTCATCGCCCTGACTCTGCTGGCCTGCTTGCGCATACCCGTGGAAAACCTGCTGGTGCTGCTGTTCCCGCTGGGCGCGGTGACCGCGCTGCTGGCCCAGTTCGCGCCCCCCGGCACGGTGCCGCTGGTCAACGAAGAGCCGGGCATCCTCGCGCATATTCTGCTGTCGATCCTCGCCTACGGGCTGTTCACCATCGCGGTGTTCCAGGCACTGTTGCTGCTGCTGCAGGACCGCCAGCTGAAGAACAAGCACCCGTCCGGGCTGATCCGCAACTTCCCGCCGCTGCAAACCATGGAAAGCCTGCTGTTCGGCTTCCTCTGGGCCGGCTGGTGCCTGCTGTCGCTGTCGCTGATCTCCGGCTGGCTGTTCCTCGACAACCTGTTCGCCCAGCACCTGGCACACAAGACCCTGCTGGCCTGTGTCGCCTGGGTGGTATTCAGCGTGCTGCTGTGGGGTCGCACCCGCCTGGGCTGGCGTGGCCACAAGGCCATCCGCTGGACGCTGGCCGGTTTCTGCCTGCTGATGCTGGCCTATTTCGGCAGCAAGCTGGTTCGCGAATTCATCCTGCATATCTGACGGCCGCCCATGGATACCCTGCCGTACGCACCGCTATTCGGCACCCTGGCACTGGCGCTGTTGTGGTCGGCGCTGTTCACCGCGGTGGATGCCGCCCGCCTGCAACTCAATGGCGCGCTGCGCACCGGCGAGGATGGCCAGCCCGTGCTGCCGGCCCAGGCCCTGGTGCTGTGCGCCAGCCTGGGCAAGCTGCTGGTGCTGGGCCTGGCCTGCCTGGTTGGCCAGCGCCATAGCGGCGAGCACGGCTTCTGGCTGGCCGGTTTGGCCGCCACCCTCGTCCTGCTGGTGTTTGCCGAATACCTGCCGCGGCGCCTGGCCCGGCGCAACCCGCAGGCGTTCGTCAGCCTCGGCACCAGCCTGCTGAAAGTCCCCCTCGCCCTGTTGCAACCGCTGGCCTACCTGCTGGATGGCATTGCCAAGCTGATCCTGCGTCCGTTCCGCGTGCAACCCACGGCCGTGGCCCTGCACCCGCAGGAGGCCGATGAGTTCGACGAGGATGAGGAACACGAAGCACCGCGTCACGGCCTGCTCGACGGCTTGCAGTCACTGGACAAGATGACCGTCAACGACATCCTGGTACCGCGCAACGAAGTGGACGGCATCAGCCTCGACGAGCCGATCGAGCGCATCATCGAGCAACTGATCGTCAGCCGCCACACCCGTCTGCCGGTGTACCACAGCGACATCAACCAGGTTGAAGCAATCCTCAATACCAAGCTGATCAGCCACCTGCTGCCCAAGGCCGAGCTGACCTTGGAGATGCTGCTCGGCGCCTGCTACGAGCCCTATTTCGTGCCCGAGAGCACGCCCCTGCAAATGCAGCTGCTGAACTTCCACAAACAGCAGCGCCGCATGGGCGTGGTGGTGGACGAGTACGGCGAAGTGCTGGGCATCGTCACCCTGGAAGACATCCTCGAGGAGATCGTTGGCGAGTTCGAGGATGAACACAGCCTGGACAACCCTCACGTGCACCCGCAGCCCGATGGCACCTTCGTCATCGACGGCACCGCTTCGCTGCGCGAGATCAACCGCAGCCTGGGCTGGCACCTGCCCTGCGACGGCGGGCCGAAGACCCTCAACGGGCTGGTCACCGAAGCGCTGGAAAGCATCCCGGAAAGCGCCGTTTGCCTGAAGATCGGCCGCTATCGCCTGGAAATCCTCGAAACAGAGGACAATTGTGCCAGCAAGGTACTGGTGTGGACCGTGACCCGATAGCTATACTCGGGTCACGCTTACCCAGCCCCGCCGTCCCGCCTGCTACCCGCACCCGGCGCTCCACGGCCAGTCCGCTCCACTGACACGCCCTGCGGTCCTGCTTCAACACCCCGAACAGTGCCCGCCCCCGCCCCTATCCCCCTTGGGCTATCGTCAGTCGGGCGCACACAACAACAAAACGCTCCGGCGCCCGCGCCACCGTGCCTGCCCTTTTGCATTGCACGCCGCGGGGCTTATCCCAATGGAGCCGGACCAGACTGTCAGGGACCTATTCAATGACAACCAGCAGCACCTATGCCGAAGCGCCTGCCGCACCGGTCAACTCGCCCGCGCGGGTAGCCACCGCCAGCTTCATCGGCACCGCCATCGAGTTCTACGATTTCTACGTCTACGCCACTGCCGCCGCCCTGGTGATCGGCCCGGTGTTCTTCCCGTCCGGGTCGGGCACCGCGCAGATGCTGGCGGCCTTCCTCACCTTCGGTATCGCCTTCCTGGCGCGCCCGCTGGGCTCGGCACTGTTCGGCCACTTTGGCGACCGTATCGGCCGCAAGTCGACCCTGGTCGCCTCGCTGCTGCTGATGGGCGTGTCCACCACGGCCATCGGCGTGCTGCCAGGCTACGACAGCATTGGTGTATGGGCGCCGATCATCCTCTGCCTGTTGCGCTTTGGCCAAGGCCTGGGCCTGGGTGGCGAATGGGGTGGCGCGGCCTTGCTGGCCACCGAGAACGCGCCCGAAGGCAAGCGCGCCTGGTTCGGCATGTTCCCGCAGCTGGGCCCGTCGATCGGCTTTTTGGCCGCCAACGGCCTGTTCCTGACCCTGGCCCTGGTGCTCAGCGACGAGCAGTTCCGCGAGTGGGGCTGGCGCATTCCGTTCCTGCTCAGCGCCGCGCTGGTACTGGTGGGCCTGTATGTGCGCCTGAAGCTTGAAGAAAGCCCGGTATTCGCCAAGGCCGTCGCCCGCCACGAGCGGGTGAAAATGCCGGTGGTCGACCTGTTTTCCAGATACTGGCTGCCGACCCTGCTGGGCGCAGCGGCGATGGTGGTGTGCTACGCGCTGTTCTACATCTCCACGGTGTTCTCGCTGAGCTATGGCGTGACCACGCTGGGCTACAGCCGCGAGACGTTCCTTGGCCTGCTGTGCTTCGCGGTAGTGTTCATGGCCCTGGCCACACCACTGTCGGCCTGGCTCAGCGACCGCTACGGGCGCAAACCGGTGCTGATCGTCGGCGGCCTGCTGGCAGTGGCCTCGGGCTTTACCATGGAGCCGCTGCTGACTTCGGGGTCGACCGCAGGTGTGGCGCTGTTCCTGGCCATCGAACTGTTCCTGATGGGCGTGACCTTTGCGCCGATGGGGGCACTGCTGCCTGAACTGTTCCCGACCCACGTGCGTTACACCGGCGCTTCGGCGGCATACAACCTGGGCGGCATCGTCGGCGCATCGGCGGCACCGTTCTTTGCCCAGAAGCTGGTGAGCATGGGTGGGTTGAGCTGGGTGGGAGGTTATGTGTCGGTGGCGGCGGTGATCAGCTTGATTGCCGTGCTGTGCCTGAAAGAGACCCGCAATACGCAGCTGTAAGTAATTGGGGCCGCGTTGCGGCCCTTCGCGGGCACGCCCGCTCCCACAGGGGTAGCGCCGAAACCTGTGGGAGCAGGCGTGCCCGCGAAGGGCTGCAACGCAGCCCCGATCGGATCAGAACTCGACCTTGACCGCCTGCGAAGCACGGGTCGCCTTGGCACGCGCCGCTTCGACCGACTCGTCACGCGCCAGGCACACGCCCATGCGGCGGGTACCGTTGATTTCCGGCTTGCCGAACAGGCGAATGGCAGTATCCGGCTCGCTCAGCGCCGCGCCCAGGTTGGCAAAGCTGGTCTGCTGCGACTGCCCCTCGGGCAAGATCACCGCCGAAGCCGAAGGGCCGAACTGGCGCACTACCGGAATCGGCAGGCCAAGAATGGCCCGGGCATGCAGGGCAAACTGCGACAGGTCCTGGGAAATCAGGGTCACCAGGCCGGTGTCATGCGGGCGTGGCGAGACTTCGCTGAACCACACCTGGTCGCCCTTCACGAACAGTTCCACGCCAAACAGGCCACGACCGCCCAGGGCATCGGTGACCGCCTTGGCCACCCGCTGCGACTCGGCCAGCGCCTTCGGGCTCATGGCCTGCGGCTGCCACGATTCCTGGTAGTCGCCCTTCTCCTGGCGGTGGCCGACTGGCTCGAGGAAGGTGGTGCCGCCAACGTGGCGCACGGTCAGCAGGGTAATTTCGTATTCGAAGTCGATGAAGCCCTCGACGATGACCCGGCCTTTGCCGGCGCGGCCGCCTTCCTGGGCGTAGTCCCACGACTTCTGCAGGTCGGCATCGCTGCGCAGCAGGCTCTGGCCCTTGCCCGACGAGCTCATCACCGGCTTGACCACGCATGGGTAGCCAACATCGGCCACGGCCTTGGCGTAGTCTTCGTAGGTGTCGGCGAAGTGGTACGGCGAGGTTGGCAGGTCCAGCTCTTCGGCGGCCAGGCGGCGGATGCCTTCACGGTTCATGGTGAGCTGGGTGGCGCGGGCGGTCGGCACCACGTTGAAACCTTCGTTCTCCAGCTCGACCAAGGTGGCGGTGGCGATGGCTTCGATTTCAGGGACGATGTAGTGCGGCTTCTCGGCCTCGATCACCGCGCGCAGGGCCACGCCATCGAGCATGTTGACCACGTGGCTGCGGTGCGCCACCTGCATTGCCGGGGCATTGGCGTAGCGATCGACGGCGATCACTTCGACGCCCAGGCGCTGCAGCTCGATCACCACTTCCTTGCCCAGCTCGCCACAGCCGCAGAGCAGTACACGGGTCGCGGTGGGCGACAAGGGGGTTCCGATACGGGTCATTTCAGGTCCTCGAAGGCGTCCGGGGCCGCACCAGGCTTGGCGCCGCCCGCTGAAAAAGGACCGCTATTCTACACCATCAACCCGCCACGGCGGCCCGCCGGGCGCGAAATGCCATGGCCAGCCACACAGCGGTGACACCGGCGAATTTCGAGGCCATGGCGGTGCCGATCACGGCTGGGGTCAGGGCGCCGATCATGCCGAAGAAGATGAAGGTGTCCACCGGGATGCTCAGCGCCGAACTCAGCCACAGGCGGTCGCGCAGCGGCCGGCGGGTGATGCTGAACACCAGCCAGTCGATCAGTTCGGAAATGAAGAACGCGGTGGCGCTGGCCAGGGCGATGGCCGGTTCCGAAGTGACATAGGACAGCACCAGTGCCGCCAGCATGGCGACCAGGGCGCCATGGCCGAAGCGGGTCTGCACCATGTCGCGCAGGATGAACACCAGGCCGCCCCAGGCGGACCAGATGATGTCCAGGTGTGGCGCGCTGGAGAAGGCGTAGTTGATCAGCACTACGCTGCTGATGTAGGCAATCAGATAGAACATGGCGGGTAGTCTGTGGGCAAGCCGCACAGATTACCGCTGGCTGGTTCGCGGGTAAACCCGCTCTCAAAGGTACAGCATCAGGTTCGAGGGCTACGCGCAGCCTGTGGGAGCGGGTTCACCCGCGAAGAATCCAACACGGTGGATGGCACCGGCTGCGCCGGTGTTCGCGGGTGAACCCGCTCCCACAGGGGGGGCGAGTCAGCCCTACAGGATGAGGCCGGCCTCTACTGCCCTTTCATGGCAAAGTTTGAGCACCGCCCGGCGCTCGTCGTTGTCCATCCGCCCCCAGCGGCCGATCTCGGCCACGGTCCGCTGGCAACCTGTGCAGATATCCTGCTCGTCCAACGCACAGATACTCACGCACGGCGAGGCCACCGGCCGCTCCACCACATCACTCATCGTCAACCACCAACTCCCGTGCATAACGCTGGGCATTGTGCACGTAATGCGCGGCACTGGCTTCGAGCATGCGCTTCTGCTGTTCGGTCAGCTCGCGCACCACCTTGCCCGGCGAGCCCATCACCAGCGAACCGTCGGGGATCTCCTTGCCTTCTGCAATCAGCGCATTGGCGCCGATGATGCAATGCTTGCCGATACGCGCTCCATTGAGGATCACCGCATTGATGCCTACCAGGCTGTAGTCGCCCACCGTGCAACCATGCAGCATGGCGTTGTGGCCAACGGTCACGCCCTTGCCCAGGGTCAGCGGCGAGCCCATGTCGGTGTGCATCACCGTGCCATCCTGCACGTTGCTGCCCTCGCCAATGTCGATCAGCTCGTTGTCCCCGCGCAGCACCGCACCAAACCACACGCTGGCATCGGCCTGCAGGCGCACCTTGCCGATCAGCGTGGCGTTGGGTGCGGCCCAACTGGTAGGGTGGCTCTCGACCCGCAGGTCGCCCAGGCGGTATTTCATGCTTGCTCCTCAGGCTGCAACGCAGACGACGGGGTTGGGCCCCGCTCAGTTTTCGATGTAACGCTCAGGGGGTTGGTGCAGGCTGATGCCGGCATCGAACAGCAGGTTGACCAGTTCGACGATCATGATCGCCGACAACCCCCAGATCTTGTATTCGCCATAGCGATAGCTGGGCACATACCAGCTGCGCCCCTGGTAATCGATACGGTGGGTATGGTCGCGCGGGTCCTGGCGGAAGAATTCCAGCGGCACGGTGAATACTGCCGCGATCTCGGCATCATTGGCACGGTATTCGACAAAATCGGGGATAAGCCCGACGAATGGCGTCACTTTCAGGCCGTGCAGCGAAATCAGCGGGCTGAGTGGGCCGATCACTTCCACCAGGCCTGGCGGCAGGCCGATTTCTTCTTCCGCTTCACGCAGCGCGGTGAACACCAGGTCCGGGTCTTCCGGGTCGCGGCGGCCACCGGGAAAGGCCACTTCGCCGCCGTGGGTGGACAGGCCCTTGGCGCGCAGGGTCAGGACCAGTTCGGGCGCTTCGCTGCGGGTAATGGGCAAGAGGACCGCCGCTTCGGGGAACCGCCGGTCGGTTTCCAGTGATGCGGGTTGGTGGTTGCTCATTCGGCGAAGTAGCTCGTCCAGCATTGCGCACGCTCGTATCCAAGACCTGCCTTGCATGATGCACCAAAGGCGCGAAGCACCCAAGCCCCGTGCGCTTGCGGCAGCACGGCCGGCGCGCCAAGATAGCCCAGAGCAAAAGGAACGACACATGAAATTCTGCAGCGCGTGCGGCCAGCCGGTCACTCAGCGGATCCCCGAGGGCGACAGCCGCCTGCGGTATGTCTGCGAGTCTTGCCAGGCCATCCACTACCAGAACCCCAACATCGTCGCCGGCGTGTTGCCGACCTGGGGCAGCCAGGTGCTGCTGTGCCGGCGCGCCATCGAGCCACGCCGCGGTTTCTGGACCCTGCCTGCCGGTTTCATGGAGAACGGCGAAACCCTCGATCAGGCCGCCCGTCGCGAAACCGTCGAGGAGGCCTGCGCCCGGGTCGGCAGCATGAGCCTGTACCAGCTGTTCGACCTGCCACACATCAACCAGGTGCATGTGTTCTTCCGCGCCGAGCTGGCGGACCTTGATTTCGCTGTCGGTGTAGAAAGCCTGGAGGTGCGGCTGTTCGAGGAACATGAGATACCGTGGGGCGAGCTGGCTTTCCGCACCGTCACTCGCACACTAGAATGCTACTATCGCGATCGCATCGGGCAGCACTACCCCATAGGCCATGAATACCTGCCGCCGATGAACGTCTCGCCCATTACCTAGAAGCCTTCAGGGATACCGTTACATGCGCTGGTTGCTTGCCCTTTTCTGCCTTTGCGTTACCTCGGTGTCCCAGGCGGCCTTCACCGAGACCATCATCCGCAAGCCCCAGCCGGCAGCGCAAACCCCATCGCCTTCGCAGCAGGCCATGCAACCGCTGATCGACAAGGTACTGGTGATCAAGTCCGAGCGCCGCCTGCAGCTGATCAGCCGTGGCGAACCGCTGAAAACCTACCGTATCTCGCTGGGCAAGCAGCCAAAAGGCGCCAAGGAGCGCGAAGGCGACAAGAAAACCCCCGAGGGCCTGTACTGGCTGGACTGGCGCAAGCAGAGCGACCGCTTCAACCTGGCCATGCACATCAATTACCCGAACATCACCGATGCCGCCCGTGCCACCCGCGAAGGGGTGAGCGCCGGCAGCATGATCATGATCCATGGCACGCCGATCAACGACGAGTATCCAGAGTGGTACTTCCACACCCTGGACTGGACGGACGGCTGTATTGCCATGCGTAACCGCGACATGCAGGAAGTGTGGGACCTGGTGCGGGATGGCACGTTGATCGAAATTCGGCCCTGATAGCGGGCCTTTCAACTGATGCTGTAGGAAGCTTCCCACCTCCAGGCAAGAACGCGCCTTACAAGCGCTTAGGCCGGGTACTGCATCCAGGCGAACCCCTTAATTTTTAGCATCCACGCAGACGAGTACGAAATCCGTACATCATTTGCGGGGTGCTTCAATGCCGTTCCACATTCACCGCGCCACCTGCTGGGCGCTCACCTGCTGCCTGTCCGGTTTGCTGGCCGCGCCCCAGGCGCTGGCCGACGACCCCGCCAGCCAGCAACTGCGCGATCAGCAGCGCGGGCTGCAACAGCTGGAACAGCAACAGCGGCTGGAACGCTGGCAGCGCCAGCCCGCCCCGGCTGAAAGCCACGACACCACCGCCCCCCTCCCGCACGACCAGCGCTGCTGGGCCATCACCGGCGTACGCGTGGCCGGCAACCGCAAGCTTTCCGACTCGGCGCTAACGCCAACCCTTCGCAGGTTCATTACCCCGTGCATGGGCATTGCGGAAATCAACGGGCTGCTGAAAGCCATAACCCAGCGCTATGTACAAGCCGGATACCCCACCAGCCGGCCTTACCTGCAGCAACCGCCACAAGACGGCGCACCGCTGAACCTGGTCATCGTCGAGGGGTTCGTCGAGTCCATCGAAATGGCCGGCCCTGAATTGCCCCTGTCCCTCCCCGGCGCCTTTCCCGGCCTGCTCGGGCAGCCACTGTACCTGCCAGCCCTGGAGCAAGGCCTCGACCAGCTCAATCGCCTTCGCGCTTATGACCTGTCAGCAGAATTGCTGCCCGGCGAACTGCACGGCGGCACCCGGGTTGTCGTGCAGCCGCGCAAGGTGGCCTCGCGCGGGCACCTGGACAGCCGCTTCGACAACCGCGGCAGCGACCTGACCGGGCGTCATCGCCTGAACCTCGGCTTCGGCCTGGACAGCCCGCTGGGCCTAAATGATGACCTGCGCCTGTCGCTGAACCGCACGGTGCTCGATGCGCCCGGGCAAAGCCAAGGCATCTCGCTGTACTACAGCATCCCCTACGGCGCCTGGACCTTCGCGCTCAGCGCCAGCGAACTGCGTTACGAGGCGCCGCTCCCCCACAGCCGCCAGGTAACCGACGGCAGCAGCAGCTACCAGGGCTTGAGCGTCGAGCGGGTACTGTGGCGCAACCAGCAAGGCATGCTCAGCGCCAACGCCCGGCTGGACCGCAAGCAAATGGTCAACCGCAGCGCTGGCGCGGTGATCGTCCAGCAGAGCCCCACCCTGGTCTCCGTGGAGGCGGGTATCAACCTGCTTTGGCTCCAGGGAGGCCTGTGGAATGGCTACCTCGGTGTCGCCCAGGGTATCGACGCCTTCGGCGCTGACCGCTCACCGCTGGGGGCGGAACGCCTGCGCCCGGATTTTCGCAAGTACCGCGCCAACCTGCTGCACCTGCGCCAGGGCCCGGCCAGCCGCCCATGGCGCTGGCAGAGCGAGCTGAGTCTGCAATACAGCAGTGACCCACTACCCGCCGTCGAGCAGTTGCTGGTCAGCGACGATTCGGCCGTGCGCGGGTTTCGCCTGCGTACCTACTCCGGTGCCAGCAGCGCCGCCTGGCGCAACACCGTCAGTCAGCCGCTGCCGGAGGGCTGGACCGCTCCCCTGCAAATACGCCCCTACATCGGCCTGGACCTGGGCTGGACCCGCACTGCCGAAGGCAAGCCTTCACAACGCCTTGCCGGGGCCACCGCCGGTGCCGAACTGAGCCTGCCCGGCAGCCACCTGCGCCTGGGCTACCAACGCGCGCTGTACGCCAGCGACCTGCCCCGTCCGCTGCTGGAACCTGGCTTCTGGGTAGTGGAACTGGCCCTGAACATCTGATTCACCCACAACAAAGAGAACGAGAACATGCAAACACTCTCGCAGTCGTCTTCCCGCCCAGATACCTTGCGCTGGGCCATCTTCCTCGCCCTGCTCGGGCCCGGCGCCGCACTGGCCCAGGGCGGCCTGACAGCAACCAGCGGCCCCGGCGGTACACCGGTCATCAACGACGGCCACGGCGTCCCGGTCATCGATATTGTCGCGCCAAACGCCAAAGGGCTGTCGCACAACCAGTTCCTCGACTACAACGTCGACCGCTCCGGGGTAGTGCTGAACAATGCCACCCAGGCCGGGCAGTCGGAGCTGGCCGGTGCCCTGGCGGCCAACCCGCAATTCCAGGGCCAGGCCGCCTCGACCATCCTCAACGAGGTGGTCAGCCGCAACGCCTCGCTGATCGAAGGGCCGCAGGAAATCTTCGGCCGCCCGGCCGACTACATCCTGGCCAACCCCAATGGCATCACCCTCAACGGCGGCAGTTTCATCAACACCACACGCGCCGGCTTCGTGGTGGGCAGCCCCGAGTTCGACGGCCAGCAACTGAAGTACCTCGACACGCTGAACGCCAGCGGTACCCTGCAAGTGCTTGAGGGCGGCCAGCGCAACCCCAACGGCGCCCTCGATCTGATCGCCCCGCGCGTGGACGGCAAAGGGCTGCTGATGGCGCGCAACTCCATCGATATCACCGTCGGTCGCAACCGCATCGACAGCACCAGCGGCGAAATTGTCGAACACCTGCCCGGCACCCCGTCCAGCATCGATGCCAGCCTGTTCGGCGCCATGCGCGCCGGGCGCATTCGCGTGGTGAGCACCGCAGAAGGTGCCGGTGTGCGTGTGGGGGCATCGCAGCTGCTGGGTATCGACGGGGTCGACATCCAGTCGGCCGGCGCCCTGCAGGTCAGCGGCAAGGCCGACAGCCCCATCGAACTGCACAGCGAACAGGGCGATCTGCGGCTGACTGCTGCCGATGACCTGACACTCGAAACCGTCGATGGGCAAGCTCGGCGAATCGAGGCCAAGGCGGGCAAGAAGCTCACGCTGGATGCCACGACCCGCGAGAACATCGAGCGCGACAGCGACAGCTGGAGCAAGAAGTTCCTGTTCGTCACCCGCGAAACCTACAACCGCGAAACCACCACCACCCAGCAGCAGCAACAGGGCAGCAGCTTGCAAGGCAAGGACGGCGTGCTGCTGCAATCCGCTGACGACATGCGCCTGGTGGCTGCCAAGGTGGATGCTGGCAATGAGCTGACCCTCGACAGCGGCGCCAACCTGGCCATCGCTGCCGGCATCGACAGCCAGCACACCGAAGAGCAGGTTCGCCACCGCAAGGACTTGTGGCGCGGTGACAGCGATACCGACCAATACAAGGAAACCGCGCAAGGCAGTGCGCTCCAGGCCCAGCGCATGACGCTGAAGGCCAAGAATACCGTCGATGTGAAGGGCAGCAGCCTGCACAGCCGCGGCGACATGGCGATCGAGGCCAAGGACGCAACCATCGGTACCACCGCGCTGCAGGAGCGCGGTACCCGGCGCGACTATCGTGGCGACCTGGTATCGGGCACCTTCTTTGGCGACCGCAAGGGTAACGACAGCGAAGGCCAGGCCGTTGCCGGCAGCAGTGTCACGGCAGATGGCAAGCTGGCCGTGGTAGCTGACCAGGTGGCCGTCAAGGGCAGTACCGTGCACGGCAAGGAGGACGCGGTGCTCTACAGCACGAAAGGTGCACTGGCCATCGAAGCCGACCATGGCCGCACCACCTCCACCGACCGGACCAGCGACAGCAAGCTGTTCGGCCTGATTGGCAGCGACCACGAGAACACCGAGCGTACGCAACAGGTACTTACCAGCGACGTCAGCTCGGCCACCAATCTGCGCCTGGCCAGCGCCGAGGAAATGCGCATCCAGGGCGCCAAGGTCGCAGCGGGCGGGCACCTGCAGGTAGAGGCCAAGGGCGACCTGCTGATTACCAGCGCGCAAGCGGTTGACGAGCGCGAAACCCGTAACCAGCAACGCGGCTTCAGCGCCAGCGCCAAGCAGACCCAGGAGGCCGAGGATGGCAAGCCCGAGTCCCGCCAGTATTCGGCCGGCATTGCCTATGACGTCGCCACCACCAGCAGCAAGCAGCGCACCACCAGCCAGGTCGCCAGTGAGCTAGAGGGCGCTTCGGTGAGCCTTGGCAGCGGGGCTCACCTGCAAGTCAACGGTTCCACGGTGAAGGCCGCCGCAGGCGACCTCGATGTGCAGGCCCAAAAGGTGACCCTGGGGGCAACCCGCAACGACCGCGACAAAACCACCAGCACCACCAACAGTGGCGGCGGCCTGACGGTGACCGGTGGCATCGACCGGCTGGGCAGCTTGTTCGAAGGCCATCACAACCGCCAGGTGCAGACCGAACGCGACAGCAAGGTGCAACGCAGCACATTGCAGGCCAGCGGCGACCTGAAGCTGAATGGCGATGAACTGGTCACAGAGGCCGCACGCGTCAAGGCCGGCAACACCCTGCAGGTAACGGCCAAACGCATCGACAACCGCGCGGTGCAGGATACCGAGGAACGTGAACAACGCCGTGACGACTGGTCGGGCAGCCTCGGCGCCAGTGTCGAGTACCGCGACCTTACCCGCCCCATCGAACGCCTGGTGCTGGGCGAAGAAGCCGCGCGCTTCCAGCAAGCCTCCCCCGAAGACGCCATGGCGCCGCCCAGCGTTGGCGCCGACATGACCGTGGAGCACCTCAAGCGTCTGGAAAACCAGCGCCGCGGCTTTGCCCAGGTGAGCGAGTTGTCCGGGGCCAAGGTCGAAGTCAAGGCCGACAACATCACCGACCAGGGCACCGCGTGGCGCGCCAACGCCGGCAAGCTGCAGATCGAGGCCCGACAACACCAGATGCAGGCGGCCGAGAACACCCAGGAAAATACCGTGCAACGCCTGGCCTACGGCGGCGATGTGCGCCTGGACACCAGCACCGGTGAAGACCTGAATGCACGCGCCGCCGGCAAAGGCGGCTCGCTGGACAAAAAGGACAGCACCAGCAGCGCCGTCCCCGGCAGCCTGTATGGGCAACAGGGCATCCAGGTGCAACTGGGCAGCTCTGGCCATTATGAAGGGACGCGCATCGATGGCGGTGAAGGCAGCGTGGTCATCAGCAGTGCCGGTTCGCTGACATTGCCACAGGCAAACGACCAGACCGAACAGCAGTCACGCCAGCTCGACGGCAATGCCTGGGCCAAGGTCGGCAACCGCCCGGGCAGCACCGGCGTCGATGGCCGGGGCTACCTCGACCACGGCCAGAACCAGAGCACACAGCGCAAGGCCCAGGTGGCGCAGATCGACGCCAAGGGCCAGGTACAGCTGAGCAGTGGCGGCGACCTGTTGCTCGAAGGCACTCGCATTGGCAGCCGTGAGGCCAAGACCGGCGACATTCAACTGCAAAGCGGCGGTCGGCTGCAGGTCAAGGCGGCCAGCGATACCCAGAACGCTACCGGCGCCAAGATGGGCGGCGGCGTGGAGCTGGCGGTCAAGGCTGGCAACACCAAGGGCGGTGCCATCGGCGGCCACTTCAGCCACGGCAAGCAGGACGAAGAGGCACGCCAGGCGGTGAATGCCCTGTTCGCCAGCAACGGCTCAGTGACCCTGGGCAGCAGCGCCCGCGAGGATATCGCCCTGCACCTTGAAGGCCTGCAGGCCTCGGCCGAACAGATAACCCTCGACGCATCGAATGGCGGCATGCTGGTGGAAGCGTCCTCCAGCCAGGAGCGCCGTGACAACCTCGACATCACCGCCGGCGCCGGCTTCGACATGGCCAAGGGCGCGCTCGACACCCGCGGCCTGCATGGCCGCCTCAAGGTGGAGCTCGACAAGCGCGACAACCTCACCTGGAACGCCAGCGACCTGCGCGCCGAGCGCATCGACCTGCAAAGCCGTGGCGATACCCGCCTCGAAGGCGTCACCCTGGAGACGGGGCGTATCGATGGAGTGATCGACGGCGACCTGCGCATCGCCAGCCGCAAGGACAACGTCAATACCCTGAGCGTGAAAGGCGATGCCCGGCTGAGCCAGGAGAAAAACCCGCGAGGCTACGTCAACGCGGCCACTTCGGTGGCAGGGCCGCTGGGGAGCAAGGTGAATGAAAAAGCTGGCTCCGCCCTGAGCAAGGCAGACCCGGGGCTCTCGCCCACCTTCAGCCTCGACGTGTCGCACGCGCAGCGTGACAGCGTAGGCCAGCAGACCACGCTCAAAGGCAGCGACGGTATCGACCTGCAGGTTGGTGGCAACGCTCACCTGGTGGGGGCACGCTTGCAGTCGGCCAAAGGCGATGTGGTGCTCGACGCCAACTCGGTTACCCGCGAAACACTGAGCGGTAACGACTATCGCCGGGATGTGTCGATCGATGCGTCCAACTCACCGGTGGACCTGGGCACGGCGGTGGCCGAGCTGGCCAAGGGCAAGGGTGCGGCGGATGGGGAAAATGCACTGGACCTGGGGTTGTTGAGGACCAGTGGGCACAATCGCAATGAGCAGTGGGCTTCGAGTGTGCAGGGCAAGAAAAACTGAAGCAGGCGCCGCTCTGGAGGGCACGGGCTTCGTGCCCTCTTTTAGCATTTGGGCCAGACAGTTGATTGGTTGTAGGAGCGGCCTTGTGTCGCGAAAGGGCTGCAAAGCAGCCCCAGCAATTTGTGCATATGCGCTGAAACCCGGGGGCTGCTTTGCAGCCCTTTCGCGACACAAGGCCGCTCCTACACACGCCGAGCCAGCTGGCCGGCGATAACATCAGTCTACCAGCGCAAGTCTCGCTGCCCTGCCAGCGCCTGCGGCCCAAGCCACTGCACCCCACGCAGCAAAGGCGTCAGCGCCGCCTCCGGCTGCAACTCGACCACCACCTGCGCCCGGCGCGCGGGCAGGTCGGCATCCACGGCCAACTGATGCTGCCCCTGCTGCGCCAGCTGCCCGCGCAGATGCCAGCCGCTGCGGCAATCCATTTCCAGCCAGCCCTGCCCCAAGCCCAGTGACCAGGGCTCGCTCAGGGCAAGGTCGGTTACCGTCATGCGGCCTTCGCTGGCACGGCATTGCCGCCCTGCCCCCTGCACCCGCAATGTGCCCTGCCACTGGCCGGCCAAGCGGTAATCCGTCGCCACCGTCGCCTGGGCCCCCATGGCCGTCGCCTCCAGCCGCCAGCGCCATGGCCAGCCATCGGCGCGCAACTGCCAGGCCTGGCCCTGGAAGCCCAGCTGCGCTTTCGCCTGCAAGCGCCAGGGCTGCACCGCCCAACGCAATGGCCCGACCGGCCCCAGTTGCTGCGCCTGGCCTTGCCACAGGCTGCCGCTGACCTCACGCGCTGGCAGTCCTATCCCGCGCACCACCCAACTGGCCGGCAGTTCCACCAGCAATGTCACGGCGAAAACCAGCAGCACCCACGCCACACTTCTTCGGCTCATGGCCGCACCACCAGGTCGAAGCGCAAACCCTTTTCATGCTGTTCCAGCCCCCACTGCAATGGCTGTACGCCTTCTGCACGCAGGGTCTGCAACCAGCCCTGCAGCACTCGCTCGTCGGCCAACTGCCCACGCAGTTGCCAGGTCTTGCCCTGCGCATCGACCTCGGCCAGTTCGATCTGCCGCGCCTGGGCCGACTGTCGGAGCCGCTCCAGGTTCAACTCCGGGCCGCCTTGAAGGCTGGCGGCCTGTTCGGCCAGCCCCCGCCACTGGCTGAGCTCGCGCCATTGCGCAAGGCCTGTGCGCAGGGCCAGGAAGGCCAGCAACAGGGCAATCAGTGCCCAGGCGAACTTCAAGCGATGACGCTGTATCCAGTCCCGGTTCATGAGGCTGCTCCCAGGTCGAACACCACTTGGCCGTCCTGCACCTGGACCGAGGCCCCGGCGGCTGTCGCCATGTCGCTCCATGGCGGCGCACCGCCCTCGCCCTCCAGCCGCAGGTGCCAGCGCTGGCCATCGAAGCGCACCGCTTGCAGGCGCCAGCCGGGGTGGTCACGCAGCCAGGCCTGCAACGCCGTCTGCAGGTCTTCGAGCTGGCGCGTGCGCAGCTGCTGTTGCAGTTCACTTTCGCGCAGGCGCTTGAGGGCCTGCGCGGCGTGCCGGGGGCTGGCCTGCTCACCAGTCACGGCGATGACCTGACTGCGCCAGAATTGCGCCTGGGCCCATTGCTTGCTCAACCACAGCCCGCCCCAGACGGCAGCCAGTACCAGGCAGGCAGCGAGCAGCCGTTGCTGCGGCCGGGACACCACCGGCAGCGAGCGCACCTTGCGGGTACGCTCGAACAGGCCGGGCAATGAATCGAGCGGTGCCAGCGTACTGGGCCAGTCACCGCTCAGCGGAACCTTTTGCAGCTCCGCCCACGGTTGCCGTGGCACCTCGCCCAATGCATCCGGCCAGGCCAGCCAGTGCTCCTGCCTGTCTTCGGCCAGCCCTTTGTACAAATACATGCCGGGTGTGCGCTGCCATTGCCAGGCATGGCCCGCCTCGGGGGGCGGCAGCAGCTGTAGTTCTGCCCAGCAACGTGCCACCTGCAAGCCCCATTCGGCGCACTGCCCGCGCCAGTCCTCCAGTTGCTGACGGGCCACTACCAGTAACCGAAGATGGCCGGGTTCGCGGGCCAGGCAGGCGCATGTCACCTCGTCGATGGCCTGCAGCAATCGGTCTTCGAGCAACAACGGCCATTCTTCACGCTTGAGCCCCGGCGGTGCCGGCACGCGGAAGTAGCTGCAGGCCTCGGCAGGCAGGATCAACGCCACACGGGCCTGCAGGTTCGCCGGGGGCTCGCCCTGCCCTTGGCGTTGCACAAGGCCGCCCTCGGCCAGCGCCCAGTGCCAGACAACGCCTGGTCGCAGCAACAACCACGACTGGGCCGGGCTGCGCCGCCGCCATTCAAACTTCATGAGCGCCCCCACGGGAGGGCGAAGGTGCAGACATAGGGTGCTCCGTCACGCTGCAGTTCCAGACGCACGCCACGGCCGGGGTGCGCAGGTTGGTCGGAAGGCCAGGCCAGCCAGCGGCCGCCCTGGTAATAAAGAACATTCATGGCGCTGACCCGGTCGAGCCGCTCGCGCTGGACCCAGCGTGGGGCGGCGGCGGCGTAGAGATCGGCCGAGCTTTCCAGCAGCAGGCGCTGCTCGCGGGCCTCGAAGCGCAGGCGCTGGCGCTGCAGGCGCGAGCCGCCCTCGGCTTCCGGCATGCCGGTGATGGCGACCCAGAGCAACTGGTTGCTTGCCGGTTGCCAGTCCAGCCAGCGGCTGGCCAAAGGCAGGCGCTGGTCGTAGACCCGGCGCATTACCGGGCTATCGAAGCGACGCTCCAAGGCCAGGCAAAAGTCCAGCACCGAGGTTTCCTGCGTGGTGACCTGCAGGCGCTCGCGAACCTTGAGCCAGCCGTTGACCAGGGCGGCGAGCATGATGCCGAGCACAGCAGTAAGTGCCAGGGCGACCATCAGCTCGATCAGGGTAAGGCCGGCCTGGCGGTGCTTGCTGGGCTGGGTCCCGGGCTGACGGGTATGCGCCCTCCCTGTGGGAGCGGGCGCGCCCGCGAACACCGGCGAAGCCGGTGCCATGCACCGAGTCGCCTGCTTCGCGGGTAAACCCGCTCCCACAGGGACCGCGCAAGCTTCACGACCTCTGTCACTCACGGCTGATCCAGGGGCAGGTACCTGCGCGGGGTGGAACTGGGTCTCTGTGGGAGCGGGCGCGCCCGCGAACACCGGCGAAGCCGGTGCCATCCACCGAGTCGCCTGCTTCGCGGGCATGCCCGCTCCCACAGGGACCGCGCAAGCTTCACGATCTCTGTAACTCATGGCGGATCCAGGGGCAGGCACCGGCGCGGGGTGGAACTGGGCCTCTGTGGGAGCGGGCGCGCCCGCGAACACCGGCGAAGCCGGTGCCATACACCGAGTCGCCTGCTTCGCGGGCATGCCCGCTCCCACAGGGACCGCACAAGCTTCACGATCTCTGTAACTCACTGCTGATCCAGGGGCAGGCACCTGCGCGGGGTGGAGCTGGGCCTCTGTGGGAGCGGGTTCACCCGCGAACACCGGCGAAGCCGGTGCCATGCACCGAGTCGCCTGCTTCGCGGGTAAACCCGCTCCCACAGGGACCGCGCAAGCTTCACGATCTCTGTCACTCACGGCTGATCCAGGGGCAGGCACCTGCGCGGGGTGGAACTGGGCCTCTGTGGGAGCGGGCGCGCCCGCGAACACCGGCGAAGCCGGTGCCATGCACTGAGTCGCCTGCTTCGCGGGTAAACCCGCTCCCACAGGGGCAGCACAAGCTTCACGATCTCTGTCACTCACGGCTGCTCCAAGGGCAGGCACCTGCGCGGGGTGGAACCGGGCCTCTGTGGGAGCGGGCGCGCCCGCGAACACCGGCGAAGCCGGTGCCATACACCGAGTCGCCTGCTTCGCGGGTAAACCCGCTCCCACAGGGACCGCACAAGCTTCACGATCTCTGTAACTCACTGCTGATCCAGGGGCAGGCACCTGCGCGGGGTGGAACCGGGCCTCTGTGGGAGCGGGTTCACCCGCGAACACCGGCGAAGCCGGTGCCATACACCGAGTCGCCGGCTTCGCGGGCATGCCCGCTCCCACAGGGACCGCGCAAGCTTCACGATCTCTGTAACTCACGGCTGATCCAGGCGCACGCTCCTGCGCGGGGTAAAACTGGGCCTCTGTGGGGGCGGGCGCGCCCGCGAACACCGGCGAAGCCGGTGCCATAAACCGAGTCGCCTGCTTCGCGGGCATGCCCGCTCCCACAGGGACCGCGCAAGCTTCACGATCTCTGTAACTCATGGCGGATCCAGGGGCAGGCACCGGCGCGGGGTGGAACTGGGTCTCTGTGGGAGCGGGCGCGCCCGCGAACACCGGCGAAGCCGGTGCCATACACCGAGTCGCCTGCTTCGCGGGTAAACCCGCTCCCACAGGGACCGCGCAAGCTTCACGATCTCTGTCACTCACGGCTGATCCAGAGGCAGGCACCTGCGCGGGGTGGAACCGGGCCTCTGTGGGAGCGGGTTCACCCGCGAACACCGGCGAAGCCGGTGCCATACACCGAGTCGCCGGCTTCGCGGGCATGCCCGCTCCCACAGGGGCCGCGCAAGCTTCACGGTTTCTGTAACTCATGGCCGTTCCAGGAATACGGTGTACTGGCCAAGCGGCAGGCGCTGGTCGCGGTCGGCGAACAACAGCAGCTCGCCGCGGCGCAGGTCGCGTACGCCGGTGCGGCGCAGCTGCAGTTGCCAGTGGCAGCGCTGGCCGCCCTGGCTCAGTTCACCGCCAGCCTGGTTTGCCGCCGGCCAGTATTGCTCGACGGCAAAGCGGGTTTGCAGTTCTCGCGCGCATAGCAGGCCAAGGCGGTGTTGCTGCAGGTTGTCCTGCACCGCCAGGCGCTGGCGCAAAACCTGGCTGGTGATCACCGCCAGCACCGCGGCAATCGCCAGGGCCACGGTCACCTCCAGCAGGGTAAAGCCACGCTGATGCCGCTTCATGGGGCGACCACCACCTGCAAGCGGCCATCGCGGCTCCAGGCCCATTGCTGGCTGCCATCGGCCCAGCGCCAGCGCACGTTGCCCGGTTGCGCCCAGCCATGCGGGGTGAACAACAGGCGCGGCTGCGGGCCGGCCGGCCAGTCCGGGCGCAGGCCCTTGGGCCAGTCACCAAGGGCGACTGCTTCGACCACCCAGCCATTACCCTCGCGCCGGACGAACTCCGGGCGCTGGCCATTCCAGCGCAGCCCGCGCAGCTGCCCGGCATGCCGGGCCAGCGCGGCCTGCGCCCGGGTCTCGCTCGCCAGCCGTTGCAGCGCCTGGTCGACACTGGCCTGGCTGTTGCCAAACCCGGCCACAGCCAATCCGGTCATCAGCCCGGCGATTGCCAGCACCACCAGCAATTCGATCAGGCTGAAGCCCCGCTGACGACGCACCCGTTACAGCTCCCAGTTACCCAGGTCGGCATCCTGGCCTTCGCCGCCCGGCAGGCCGTCGGCGCCCAGCGAGTACACGTCGACCCGGCCATGTTCGCCGGGCATGCGGTACTGGTACGGGGTGCCCCACGGGTCTTCCGGCAGGCGGCGCACGTAGCCGTCGCTGCGCCAGGCCCGTGGCAGCGGTTCCTGGGCCGGCTTTTTCACCAGCGCGGCCAGGCCCTGCTCGCTACTGGGGAAGCGCAGGTTGTCCAGGCGGTACATGTCCAGCGCCTGCTCCAGGGTGGCCAGGTCGGCCATCACTTTCTGCTTCATGGCCTTGTCCTGGTTGCCCAGCACGCTGGGCGCGACCACGGCGATCAGCAGGCCGATGATGAAAATCACCACCATGATTTCCATGAGGGTGAAACCGCGCTGGCGGTTACGTCGATGCTGCATGGCAGTACTCCTTGTCGTCACAGTTGCAGGCCCTGGTTGAGTTGCATGATCGGCAACAGCACCGCCAGCACGATGAACAGCACCACGGCGCCCATCACCAGGATCATCAGGGGTTCGAACAGCGCCATGGCGGTATCGACCTGGCGGGCGAAGCCGCGCTCCTGGTCGTCGGCCACGCGCTCGAGCATGTCGGCCAAAGTGCCGCTGGCCTCGCCGCTGCCGACCATGTTCACCAGCAGCGGCGGGAACTGCTGGCTGGCATCCAGCGCGCGATGCAGGCTGGTGCCGCCCTGCACCTGCTGGCGCACCTGCTCCATGGCCAGGCGGATACGCCGGTTGCCGACGGTTTCGGTGGCCACTTGCAGGGCTTCGAGCAGGGCCACGCCGCTGCCGCTGAGGATTGCCAGGCTGCGTGCCAGGCGCGCGCTTTCCAGCACCTGAAGCAGGCTGCCGATATGTGGCAGGCGTAGCAGCAGCTGGTCGCGGCGCAGGCACCAGTGCGGCTTGCGCAGCAACCAGCCGCCGAGCGCGCCGAGCAACAGGGCCAGCCCCAAAAGCCAGGGCCCGGCCTGCACCAACCCTTGGCTCAGGCCGATCAACAGCGATGTAATGAGCGGCAGGCTCTGCCCGGCATGGGCGAATTGTTCGGTGAGCTTGGGTACGACGAAGGTCATCAGGCCTACCACCACGGCAAGCGACACCCCCATCAACACGGTGGGGTAGATCAGCGCGGTACGTGCCTTGTGCTGCTGTCGTTGAACCTGCTCCAGATGGTCGGCGAGGCGGGTCAGCACCTGGGCCAGGCGCCCGGAGCGCTCGCCGGCCTCGACCAGCGCGCAGTACAGGCCGGTAAACGGTGCCCCCTGACGCGCCAGGCTGCGGGCCAGGCCCAGGCCTTCGGCCAACGAGCCGCGCAAGGCCACCAGCACACTGTGCAGGGCGGGCTGGCGCAGTTGCCGTTCCAAGGTAGCCAGGGCGTCGACCAGAGGGATGCCAGCACCGGTCAGGGTGGCCAGCTGCCGAGTCAGTTCGCACATCTGGGCGCGGCTCAGGCGCTGACGTCGTGGTTGTCGGGTGCCGGCTTCGTGACGCTGCAAGCGGCGGGCGAACAGGCCCTGCTCACGCAACAACTGGCGGGCATGCCGTTCACTGTCGGCCTGCAAGCTGGCCTTGTGGGTCTTGCCGGCGAGGTCGACGGCCTGGTAGCGATAGGTCGGCATGGCTCAGCCCTGCACCACGCGCAGTACTTCGGCCAGGCTGGTCTCGCCACGGGCCAGGCAGTCGCTGGCCATCGCCACCAGGCTCTGCCGGCGCTCGGCCAGGTAGTCCTGCATGGCCAGTTCACTGGCGCCGTCGTACAACAGGCCGATCAGCCCGGCATCCAGCTCGATGAATTCATACAGGCCCAGGCGCCCGACATACCCGCTGCCCTGGCATTGCTCGCAGCCCACCGCGTGGTAGCTGCTGCCCAGCGCCGCCAGTTCGGGCCACAGGTCGCGTTCCGCCGGCTGCAGCGGGTGCGCGACGGCGCAACTGCACAAGCGCCGCACCAGGCGCTGGGCCAGTACGCCGCGCAGGCACGAGGCGATCAGGAACGGTTCGATGCCCATGTCGCGCAGGCGGGTCACCGCGCCCACCGCACTGTTGGTGTGCAGCGTGGACAACACCAGGTGGCCGGTGAGGCTGGCCTGTACGGCGATCTGCGCGGTCTCCTGGTCACGGATTTCGCCGAGCATGATCACGTCCGGGTCCTGGCGCAGGATGGCGCGCAGGCCGCTGGCAAAGGTCAGCCCGGCACGCGGGTTGATCGCAGTCTGGCCGATGCCGGCGATAGCGTATTCCACCGGGTCCTCGACCGTGAGGATGTTGCGGCTGCCGTCGTTGAGGCTGTTGAGGCTGGCATACAGGGTAGTGGTCTTGCCCGAACCGGTAGGCCCCGTGGACAGCACGATGCCGTTGGGCCGCGCCAGGCAACTGCGCAGGCCCTGCAACACCGCTGCCGGCATGCCCAGGTTGACCAGCGCCAGCAGGCTGGCCTGCTTGTCGAGCACGCGCATCACCACCCGTTCGCCGTGGATGCCGGGCAGCGTCGAGACCCGCACATCCACTTCGCGCCCCGCCGCACGCAGGGTGATACGGCCATCCTGGGGCTGGCGCTTTTCGGCGATGTCCAGACGGGCCATGACCTTGATCCGCGACACCAGCATGGCCGACAGCGCACGCGGTGGGCGCAACACTTCGCGCAGGTGGCCATCGACCCGCAGGCGCACCACCAGGCTCTGCTCGAAGGTTTCTATATGAATGTCCGAAGCGCGCAGGCGCAGGGCCTGGCCGAACAGGCCGTTGATCAGGCGGATCACCGGGGCTTCGTCGTCGCTTTCCAGCAGGTCCTCGATGCGCGGCATTTCGCTCATCAGGCTGTCCAGGTCGACCTGGTCGCCGATGCCTTCGATCAGCGCCTCGGTGGCAGCATCGCCGGCCTGGTACAGCTGGCCGAGGCGTTCGTCGAACAGTGCAGGCTCCAGGTATTCGAGCAGGCTGGGCTGGCCGTGCACGCGCAGCAGCTCCTGCAATTGGGCGCTGTCGGCGTCGTGCCGCAACCATAGCTGCCAGCCCTGCTCCGCAGGGGCCATGGCCACCCCGCTCTGCCGTGCCTGGCGATAAGGCAGCATCACCAGTCACCGCCTTCCAGCCGTGCGCGGCTGGAGGGGAACACCTGCAGCAACGGCGTAGCGTCTTGCGCATCCGCAAGGTCGGGCAACTGCAGCGGTGTGGTCTGCTGCAAGGTGCGGTACTTGTCTTCGCTGAGCCCGGCCAGGCTCGGCCCGTCACGCAGGATGCGCGGGCGGATGAACACCATCAGGTTCTGCTTGGTGTTCTTGGTGGCGTCGGAGCGGAACAGCCGGCCCAGGTAAGGGATATCGCCAAGCAGCGGCACGCGCTGGTCGCTGGTGCTCAGTTCGTCGCTGATCAGGCCGCCGAGGATCACCAGGCCGTTGTCCTCGACCATGACCTTGGTCTTGATCTCGCGCTTGTTGGTGATCACGTCGCTGGCAGCCGTAGTGTCGGCAATCGACGACACTTCCTGGACGATGTCCAGGCGCACGCTGTTGTCGACGTTGATCTGCGGCTTGATGCGCAGCTTCACCCCGACTTCCTTGCGCTCGATGGTCTGGTACGGGTTGGCGTTGTTCTGCGTCACCGATCCAGTGACGAAGGGCACCTCCTGGCCGACCAGGATCGACGCCTCGGCGTTGTCCAGGGTCAGCAGGGTGGGCGTGGACAGCAGGTTGAAGCCGCTCTTGCCCTTCAGCGCGTTGACCAGCATGGCGAAGTTGAAGCCGCCGCCGAAATGGCCGATACCCGCCATGGCGCCGGTGGTGCTGGACAGCAGGTCGCCAAGGGCCTCGTTGTCGCCACTGGCAGCGGCCCCGGCGATGCTGGCGATGTTTACCCCGTTGCTGCCGAAATTGACGATGCCGGCACCGAACTTCTCGTCAGCGAACAGCCACTGCACGCCCAGTTCCTGGGCGCTGCTGTCGGATACCTCGGCGATGATCGCTTCCACCACTACCTGGGCACGGCGGATGTCCAGCTGCTCGACGATCGCACGGTAGGCGGCCAGCTCGCTGTCGGGGCCGACCATGACCACGGCGTTGGTGCCTTCTTCGTATTCCAGGCGGATGCCCGAGCCTCCGGCGACAGGCACTACGGGCCTGTCCTTGCCCTCTGCTTCGCCCGCACCTTCAGAGGGCGCCATGCCTTCCTGGCTGAGCCCACGCAACACCTTGACCACTTCGCCAGCATTGGCATGGCGCAGGTAGATGACCTGGGTACTGCCGCTGCCTGGTGCGTCCTGGGGGCGGTCAAGCTGGCGCAGCAAGCTGGCGATACGTTCCAGGTTGCTGCGCCAGTCGGTAACTACCAACTGGTGCGCCGCCGGATAAGGTGTGATCACACCGACCCGTGGGTCGATCAGGGGTTTGAGAATGCCCAGCACCTGCTCGCTGGCGGCGTTGCGCACATTGAATACCCGCGTGGCCACGCTGTCGCTGCCTTCCCCCTGCTGCCCTCCCGCCTCCACCGGCACAGGCTCCAGGCGAGCGGCCTGGTCGGGAACGATCTTCACGCTGCCGTTGGGCAGGTCGACAGTGGCGTAGCCCTGGGCACGCAGCTGTGCCAGGAAGATGTCGTAGATGGCATCGGCGTCGTGCAGGTCGACGGTGCGCACGGTGACCTTGCCCTTGACGCGGGGGTCGACGATGAAGGTGGTGCCGGTGATGCGCGACACGCTGTCGATGAACTCGCCCAGTTCGGTGTCGACGAAGTTCACCTCGTACATGGGCGTGCCATTGTCGTCGAACACCGGCTCTTCAGCACAGGCCATGGACAGGGCCAGGCTCAGCGCGGCCGCCACGCAATATCTAACAGGCATCGTTCATCCTTGCCGCTTGAAGCCGGTCACGGCGGGGCGTGGCGGCCAGGGCAGGCGTTCACGCCGCCCCTGATTGTTGAAAATCAGGCCATCGCTGTCGATGTCCTGCAGCACGATCCCTGGCGCCAGGCGCTGGCCGCGGGCCAAGGTGCGCACCTGCTCGCCATAGCGCAGCACCACCACGCTGGAGGCCAGCGGCTGGGCCTTGAGGCCACCCAGGTATTGCAATGGCAGGCGGGTGATGGCAATGGCACCGTCGTCGACGGGTACCTGCCAATGGCCGACCATCAAGCCAGGCAACGGCTTGTCGGGCGCGGCGGGCGCAGTGGCCGGTTGCGGCTGGCGGCCCAGTTGCAGCACGCACTGGGCGGCCAGCCAGCCGGCCAGGGTCAGGCCAGCGCCAGTCAGCAGGCGCGAGGCGAGCATCACGAGGCCAGTTGCCTTGGGTGCCAGCCCGGGTGCCCCTGCACGTAGCGCACTTCGGGCAGTTGCAGCGGCGCCAGTTGCCAGTCGCTCGCCTGGCGGGCGAGCCAGGCTTCGACCCGTTGCCACAGCGGCTCGCCGGCCTGGGTTTCGAATTGCAGGCCAAAGGTGCGGCACAGGCCCTGCACCGGTTCCAGGCCACTGATGCGCTTGCCTTGCGGGCTGTAGCTGACACGCCAGGCCTGGCCCTGCCAGCGCGGCAGGTCCTGGCTGTTGTCCAGCAGCAGCGGGTCGCCGAACAGTTGCTCCGCGGCGTTTTCCAACACTTGCTCGACCTGCCGGGCCGGCGCTTCGACCACCGGTGCCGGGTAGCCACCGGTGAGGCTGATCAGGTGTTCGCGGGTAATGGCCGCCCCGGCGGGCAGCGGGTAGTCGTAACGCAGGCCCGGCAGCAACACCGGCATTCTGCTGTCGTCGGCCAGGGCCTGATGCAGCAGGCGGTCCCAGCTGCCGCCTCGGGTATCGCGGCGCCACAGCGCCTGGGGCGCGCGGGCCAGCGGTTGATCGAGCCAGGCCGCGTGGCCGGCGCGCTGCTGGCGCAATTCTGCCTGCAATGCCCCGACTCGCTGCTGCGCGGCCGGTGCCAGGTGTTGCTCAAAGGCCGGGAAGAAACGCCCGTCGAACTGCCACAGCCCGGCCACGCGCTGGCAGCGCAGGCGGAAGGCGCCGCTGCCCCGGCAACCGGCGAACAGCACCGGCACGCGGCGACCGCTGGCCTGGCTCACCTCGACCGGCGCCGGCCACAGGTCCTGGCCGCGGGCGCACAGCAGCACGTCGATCTGCGACACCCGCTCGGCCAGCCACAGACCCGGCCCGGTACCGACATCGGCCATGGCCACCACCAGGTCGGCCTCGCGCCGGGCTTGTTCGAACACCGGCTGCAATGACTGGTACCACTGTTTAAGGGAGGCTTTCTGGTCCTGGGCGTAGGGGTCGGTCACGCCGACCACGGCAATACGTGCACCGCCGCGTTCGAAGACGTGCAAGGCTTCCAGGCCCAACGCCCGGCGTTGCGTGTCTGCCAGCCCGGCGCCCAGGGTAACGGCGCCAGCCTGGCGATACAGCGCCGGGCTGCGCTGTGGCCACAGCACGCGCTCGTCGCTGCTGACCCGCGCTTCACTGCCCAGCAGCTGGCTGCCCTGCAGGCCGCTTTCGCCTTGGGTCAGGTAGGCCAGGCCACTGCCATTCCAGCCCTGGCCGTTTTCCAGGGTCAGGCTGTTGCCCGCCCCAGCCTCGCCGCGCAGCTGCTCGAGCAACGCAGCCAGCACCGCGTAGCCGCCCAGCTGGGCAGATGCAGCCTGGCTGGCATCGAGCAGCGGCGCCAGTTGCGGGTAGGCGATGCTGGCACTGCTGCCGGTCATCCATGGGGCGCGGCCCAGGTGGCTGACCGGCCCCAGGCGGGTGGCCGGCACCACCGCCTGGCCAGGCTGGCGGGCATCGAGGGTGTCGGCCACGTACAGCAGGTCGAAGCTGGCATTACCGCCCTGCTGCCCGGGAAAGGCGGAGCAGGCGCCGAGCAACGGTGCCAAGGCACCGATACCCATCCAGCCGATCACTTCGCGCCTGTGCACACTGCTTGCCATCGAACCCGCCATCCTTATCCATGTTCATTCAGGGCCCCGGATGTTGCGGCGTTGGCATTACAGTTTGATGGCAGAAATCCGACAGCCATTCCAAAGTGATCTGTACAGCACGCTTCTAAGAGCGAGTTGTTTTAAAACCCCCTTAACATTTCTGCCAATGAATCATCATATTTGCGCACTAAAGTCGCGGTTTCCTCTAACTCAGCCAACATAAGGACACCCTGATGAGTCGAGATACCGGCGACAACCTGGACCGGAACCAAAGCGGCAACCTGCCGATGGCCAACGTCATGGACGCCTACCTGAGCCGCCGCAGCGTGATGCGCGGCAGCCTGGGCGCCGCCATCGCCATGATTGCCGGTACCGGCCTGACAGGCTGCTTCGACGGTGGTGGTTCCGATCACGATGATCCGGTCACCGAGCCACCCGTGACTGAGCCGGAAGTGCCGAAACTGTCACTGGGCTTCCAGTCCATCCCGGGCTCGCGCACCGACGCCTGCGTGGTTGCCGCCGGCTACAGCGCCTACGTGCTGGCGCCCTGGGGCACGCCGATCAACAGCAACGGCAACCCGTGGAAGTCCGACGGCAGCAACACCTCGACCGACCAGGCCAACGCCATGGGCATGCACCATGACGGCATGCACTTCTTCCCCATCAACGGCAGCTCCGAAGACGGCCTGCTGGCGATCAACTTCGAGTACATCGACACCGCCGCCCTGCACCCGGCCGGCCCGACCACCGATGTGAACGGCAAGCGCCCGGTCGAGGAAGTGCGCAAGGAAATCAACGCCCATGGTGCCGGCGTGGTGCGCCTGCAGAAAATCGGCGGCCGCTGGCAGGTGGTCGACAACGACCCGCTCAACCGCCGTTTCACAACCGCCTCGCGCATGGAAATAACCGGCCCCCTGCGCGGCACTGATCACGTGAAGACCAAGTATTCGCCGGACGGCACCCACTGCCGCGGCACCAACAACAACTGCGGCAACGGCTACACCCCCTGGGGTACCTACTTGACCTGTGAAGAGAACTGGCCAGGCATCTTCGTCAACAAAGGTACCCGCCCTGAAGACCAGCGCCGCATTGGCGTGGGCACCTCCAGCGGCCAGTACAAGTGGGAAACCGCAGCCGGTGACAGCAGCGAAGTGGCCGACGAATTCGCTCGTTTCGACGTCACCGTCAAAGGCGCCAGCGCCACCGACGACTACCGCAACGAAGCCAGCACCTACGGCTACATCGTCGAGATCGATCCGTACAACAGCGCCACACTGGCCACCAAGCGCACCGCGCTGGGCCGTTTCCGCCACGAAGGTTGCTGCCCGGGCCTGGCGGTCGCGGGCAAACCGCTGGTGTGGTACATGGGCGACGATTCGAACAACGAGTACCTGTACAAGTGGGTGTCCACCGCTGTGTGGGACGCCGCCGACGCCAACCCCGCCGACCGCCTGGCCACCGGCGCCAAGTACCTCGACCAGGGCAAGCTGTACGTGGCACGCTTCAATGCCGACGGCACTGGCGTATGGCTGCTGCTGGACGTGGGCACTGCGACCACTGGCGGCAGCACCTTGGGTGCGCTGTATGGCGACCTGCCGGGCATCATCCTCAACACCCGTGGTGCTGGCGATGCGGTGGGCGCAACGCCGATGGACCGCCCGGAATGGACCACGGTCAACCCGCTGAACGGCGACGTGTACCTGACCCTGACCAACAACAGCGCGCGCACCCCGGAGAAGGTCGATGCAGCCAACCCGCGCGGCCCGAACCGTCACGGCCACATCATCCGCTGGCACGACAGCGACGACCAGCTGAGCTTCACCTGGGACATCTTCGTGTTCGGCGCCAACGCTGCCGGTACGGCCGACATCAACCGCTCCGGCCTGACCGAACTGAACCAGTTCGCCAGCCCGGACGGCATGAGTTTCGATAGCCGTGGCGTGTTGTGGTTCGAGACCGACAACGGCGAGAGCACCGTGACCGACTACACCAACGACCAGCTGCTGGCAGTGATCCCCACCAATCTGGTGGATGCCAGTGGCAAGCAGGTGCCGGTGAACGCGCAGAACCAGGTGGACCTGCGCCGCTTCTTCGTCGGGCCGAATGGCTGCGAGGTGACCGGCATTACCTTTACCCCGGACAACAAGACGCTGTTCGTCAACATCCAGCACCCGGAGAACTGGCCGTATACCGACAAGGCCACCGATGCCACCCCGGCAGGTGCCACGGTAAGGCCGCGGGCTGCGACCGTGGTGATCCAGCGTATCGATGGCGGGGAGATCGGCACCGCCTGATTGATCTGCGCACGGGGGCCGCTTTTGCGGCCCTATCGCGACACAAGGCCGCTCCTACAAGGGATCGCATTCCCCTGTAGGAGCGGCCTTGTGTCGCGATGGGCTGCAAAGCAGCCCCGGAAAAATCATCCGTTACATTTCTACTCGGGACCGCATGCCCAGTAGCAGTGTATTCAAACCACCTGATAAATCTGCCAGTAGACATCCGCAAGCTTGTGAAAAATACTTTTACCACTTGTAACCCTTTGGAACACACACATGCGTTCAGCAACGCCCCAATCAAAACGGAAAAAATTCTTTTTCCAAGATAACCAATTGACTTGTGAAGCAAGTGACAGCCCACGTCGCCTATTGTGGGCCAATGGCATTACACTAGCGGAACTAGACATCTCGAAAAAAGCCAGCCAAATTCTGCAATCCGACAATGCAAACACTGCTTTGCGCAGTATTCCAGAAGGTTTGCCACAAAACTATTCGCCCTATGGATTTCTCCAAACAACTCCATTAGCACATCTTGTCGCATTCAGCGGGCAGCGACTCGATACAATGCTGCAATGTTATGCACTTGGCAATGGACGCCGATTCTATAGTCCCAGATCAAGACGATTTCTCCAGAGTGATAATCAATCTCCGTTCCGTAAAGGTGGACCTAATGGATACAGCTATTGCCAGAACGACCCCATCAATCGGCATGACCCAAATGGACAATGGTGGCAATGGTTGAAGCGGGGAGTAAATTGGCTGGCCGGTAAGCTTCCAACATATTCTGTAGATAGACCACAGTTACGCACCGGAAACCAAACCTTACAAAGCCCCAACGTTAATATAAGAATTCATACCACTGAACAAGCACCATCACCGGATTCATTTCACGTTTCACTAAATATCCGTGACATCGAGTTTGCCGCGAGAATAGGAAACAGAGTCATTAATAGTGCCACAGTACTAGAACCATTGTCTAATGCGGCCGTCAGACAGTTAAACCATGCAGCCGCTGGACTTGCAGTGGCCTATACTACCGACCGTGTAACGAATAGTATTTTTGGCGAACCCAATACGGCTCTCGCTGTAACCGCCGAGCTCGGAACTCTAGCTTATCTCGATAGACGCCTAATCAGTGATACTGCATCAGCCATTCGAAATGTATATTTCCGATAGCACCATAATGCTTCAACCGCCATTGAATTAGCTTTTGCAATCCAAGGGTGCTGTCGAGCAAATTGGAGCAGCGCCGTGGTCTTGTGACGCGCCTCTTCCAAGGATGTATTGCTCAGCGAAAAATAGTTCCGCGACATGGGCCACGGAAAGGCTTCAGGCTGTGACTGTGGTGATCCAGCGTACTGATGGCGGCGAGATTGGGACTGTCTGACCGTTCTAGGCATAGGGGCCGCAAAGCAGCCCCGGCAATCTCAAGCCCTACCACACCATCGGCTCGCGGCTGCGCACCCGCACCTGCTGCGCCGGTACCCGGGCATGCCATTGCACCACCCCCAGCGCCTCCACCTGGAACTCACTGCGTATCACCCGCCCCTCCTCCGCGAACGACAGCTGCAACAGGAAATACCCGCTGTTCAGCAGCAGCCCTTCGCTCAAGCGCTCGAAGGTTTCGTCATCCACCGCCCCCAGGGCCTGGCGTAGCGCAGTTGCATCCACATACCCCGACGCCGGCCGGCCGCTGATGATGCGGCTGAGCAACGAGCGCGGATAGCGCCCTTCATACAGCGCCTCCAGCAATGGCAGATGCTCCAGCCCAAGGGCATTGGCATTCAGCCGCCAGCCGGTGGTCTGCGGTAAGGCGCACAGCATCGGGTAGCGGCCCTGGCGGCTGGCGTCCGGCTCCAGTAGCAGGTTCAGCTCGCTGGTATCGAGCATTGGCTGGTTGGCCGCCAGGCGCGGTGGTTGCTGGCGCAGGTACTGGGCGCTCTCGGCGCCCTGCAGGCGGGTATCGCTGTCGGCATCCAGCCAGTCGGCCAGGGCATCGACCAGGCGCTCGGCAGCCATGTCGTCGCCCAGCAGGTAACGCAGCTGGCGCGCAGCACGCTCGCCGTCAGCGCCAAGCAGCGCATTGACGTTGAAACAGGTGTGCTGGTCGCGCACCCGCAACTGCGCCTCGCCGGCGCCAAAATCGTAGTTCAACGGCTGCCCGCGCAACGCCTGCCAGAACAGCGGGCTAAGCCGCCAGCTGGGGTCACGCAGGGCCTGCTCGGCATAGGCCAGGCCGGCCTGCTCCATCGCTCGCGCCTGCACCCGCTGGTGCAACAGGCGCACATCATCGACCTGGCGCCGGCCATCTTCAACCAGCCAGGCCATGCCCGCCGCCAGCATCGCCAGCACCACCATCACCATCAGCAGGGCCGCGCCCTGCTGTTGCCTGCCACCCATCCTTGCCTGCCTCTGTCGCCGAATAAAGACGCCAGTCAACACGCCGGGTGTTGCAGGTAGATGGCAGCGACCGTTCGTCATGTGTACGTCATCTGCGCGAGGCAGGATTGTCTTTCCTTTTCATGACCTTACAGGAGTGGTCGCAATGGGTGGCATTGGAATCTGGCAACTGGTGATCGTACTGCTGATCGTATTCCTGCTGTTTGGTACCAAGCGCCTCAAGGGCCTGGGCAGCGATGTGGGCGAGGCGATCCAGGGTTTTCGCAAGTCCATGGGCGGTGACACTGACGCCACTCCCCCAGCGCATACGCAGGTGCAGCAACCGTGCCCGCTGACCGGTCAGGGTACGCAGCAACCGCAAGCGGACCGTCAGCCCTGATGTTCGAGGTAGGCTTCAGCGAGTTGCTGCTGGTCGGCATCGTCGCGCTGTTGGTTCTAGGCCCGGAGCGCCTGCCGGTGGCGGCACGCACCCTCGGGCGCGGCCTGGGCCAGGCGCACAGGGCCATGCACGCCTTGCGCAGGCAGGTGGAGCGGGAGATCGAACTGCCCGCTGTCGAGCTACCCACTCTCGACAGTGCGCCTTTGCAGCGCCTGGAACAGGAGATCCGCCAAGGCATCAGCCTGAACGCGGAGCCGGCCAATGATGCGGCCACGGTCGCTCCCCCCAAGGAAAACCTTTCATGAGCATTGCCATGGACCCGGCGGCGACCATGCCGCTGACCGAACACCTGCGCGACCTGCGCAAACGCCTGGTGCGTTGCCTGGCGCTGGTGGCGCTGGTGTTCGCCGGGCTGTTCCCCTTCGCCCAGACGCTGTACACGCTGATTTCCGAACCGCTGCGGCGCTTCTTGCCGGAAGGCGCGAGCATGATCGCCACCAGCGTCACTTCGCCGTTCCTGACACCGTTCAAGCTGACCGCGATGTGCGCAGTGTTCGTCGCCATGCCGCTGCTGCTGCACCAGGCCTGGGGCTTTCTGGCGCCGGGGCTGTACCGCCGTGAACGGCGCGTTGCCCTGCCGTTGCTGGTGTCGAGCATCGTGCTGTTCTATGCCGGCATGGCCTTCGCATTCTTCCTGGTGTTCCCGATGATGTTCGGCTTCTTTGCCAGCGTGACACCAGAGGGCGTGGCGATGATGACCGATATCAGCCAGTACCTGGACTTTATCCTGGCGCTGTTTCTGGCGTTCGGGCTGGCGTTCGAGATCCCGGTAGCGACGTTTATCGTGGTCTGGGTGGGGTTGGCCGATGTGGCTACGTTGCGACGCAGCAGGCCCTACGTGATCGTCGGCTGCTTTGTGGTGGGGATGATCCTGACGCCGCCGGATGTGTTTTCGCAGACGATGCTGGCGGTGCCGATGTGGGTGCTGTTCGAGGTGGGGTTGCTGGCTTGTGGGTGGTTGAAGCGGCCTGGGCAGGGCAAGGAGATTGTGGCTGGATTGTAGTGCCTCTTCGCGGGTAAACCCGCTCCCACAGGGATCGCACAATATCCGAGGGTTGTGCGATCCCTGTGGGAGCGGGCTTGCCCGCGAATAGCCTTGATGCGGTCTAGAACTCGGCGAGCCGCCAGACTTCGTAGGCTGGCGTCTCGTACGGGTGGGCCTGCTTGAGTGCAGCGACGACCTGGGCAATCAGGTCGTCAGCCACCACCAGCTCCACCTTCCACTCCTCCACCACCTCGACCTGGCCGGTTTGCCCGAGGAACGGCTGGCTGCCGTCCAGCGGGCGGAACTGGCCCTGGCCCAGCGTCTGCCAGGCGCAGTGGTCATAGTCACCGATGCGCCCGCCACCCGCGGCGAACACAGCGGCCTTGACCACTTCGACGTGGCTGGCGGGGACGAAGAAGGCGAGCTTGTACACGCCTTAGTTCACCCACACCCGTGCGTTACGGAACATACGCATCAGCGCGGCATCTTCCTGCCACTCATCCGGGCGCCAGGAGTTCTGCACGGCACGGAACACACGCTCCGGGTGCGGCATCATGATGGTCACGCGGCCGTCGCGGCTGGTGAGGCCGGTGATACCACGCGGCGAGCCGTTCGGGTTGGCCGGGTAGGCTTCGGTGACCTTGCCGTGGTTGTCGACGTAGCGCAGGGCCACGCAACCGGACAGATCGGCTGCCAGCAGTGCTTCTTCGCTGGCGAACTCGGCATGGCCTTCACCGTGGGCGATGGCGATCGGCATGCGCGAACCGGCCATGCCCTGCAGGAAGATCGAGTTGGACTTCTGCACTTCGACCATGGCCACACGCGCTTCGAACTGCTCCGAGCGGTTGCGCACGAAGTGCGGCCAGTGCTCGGTGCCCGGGATCAGCTCGTGCAGGTTGGACATCATCTGGCAACCGTTGCACACGCCCAGGGCGAAGCTGTCGGTACGCTCGAAGAAGGCCTGGAAGGCGTCACGGGCGCGGCTGTTGAACAGCGCCGACTTGGCCCAGCCTTCACCGGCACCCAGCACGTCGCCGTAGGAGAAGCCACCGCAGGCGACCAGGCCCTTGAAGGCTTCGAAGTCGACACGGCCAGCGAGGATGTCGCTCATGTGCACGTCGATGGCGGCGAAGCCGGCACGGTCGAAGGCGGCTGCCATCTCGACCTGGCCGTTGACGCCCTGCTCGCGCAGGATGGCCACTTGCGGGCGCACACCCTTCTTGATGTACGGCGCGGCGATGTCGTCGTTGACATCGAAGCCCAGCTTGACCGACAGGCCCGGGTTGTCTTCCTCGAGCAGCAGGTCGAATTCCTGGTCAGCGCAGTCGGCGTTGTCACGCAGGCGCTGGATCTGGTAGCTGGTCTCGGCCCACTGGCGCTGCAGCATGCGGCGGTCGTCGTCGAACAGCACTTCGCCGTTCAGGCTGATGGACACTTCACCGTTGTTGACCGGCTTGCCGATCACCGCTACGCAGCCTTCACCCAGGCCAGCGGCGCTGAACTGTGCCAGTACGTCGGGGGTGGCATCCTGGCGAACCTGGATGACCGCGCCCAGCTCTTCGTTGAAGAGGATGGCCGGCACGTCGCCCTTGCTGTCGGTCAGCGGGTCGAGGTGCAGGTCGAGGCCGCAGTGGCCGGCGAAGGCCATTTCCAGCACGGTGGTGACCAGGCCGCCGTCGGAGCGGTCGTGGTAGGCCAGCAGGTGGCCATCTTCGTTCAGGCCCTGGATCACGGCGAAGAACGCCTTCAGGTCTTCGGCGTCGTCGACGTCCGGTGCCTGGGCAGCGATCTTGCCGTAGGTCTGTGCCAGGATCGAGGCGCCCATGCGGTTCTTGCCGCGGCCCAGGTCGATCAGGATCAGGTCGGTCTCGCCCTTGTCCATGCGCAGTTGCGGGGTCAGGGTCTTGCGGATGTCGGTGACCGGGGCGAAGCCGGTGATGATCAGCGACATTGGCGAGGTAACGCTCTTCTCGACGCCCTCGTCGCTCCACTTGGTCTTCATCGACATCGAGTCTTTGCCGACCGGAATGGTAATGCCCAGCTCCGGGCAAAGCTCCATGCCGACAGCCTTGACGGTGTCGTACAGGCGGGCGTCTTCACCTGGGTGGCCGGCGGCAGACATCCAGTTGGCCGACAGCTTGATGTCGGACAGCTTCTCGATGCGCGAGGCAGCCAGGTTGGTCAGTGTCTCACCAATTGCCATGCGGCCGGACGCCGGGGCGTCCAGCAGAGCCAGCGGGGTACGCTCGCCCATGGCCATGGCTTCACCGGTGTAGACGTCGAAGCTGGTGGCGGTGACGGCGCAGTCGGCCACCGGTACCTGCCACGGGCCGACCATCTGGTCACGAGCTACCAGGCCGGTGATGGTGCGGTCGCCAATGGTGATCAGGAAGCTCTTGCTGGCCACGGCCGGGTGGCTGAGGACGCGCTGAACGGCGTTGTCCAGGTCCAGCTTGCTCGGGTCGAAGTCATCGCCCAGCTCGGCTTCGCGGGTAACCGAACGGTGCATGCGTGGCGGCTTGCCCAGCAGTACGTCGAGCGGCATGTCTACCGGCGTGTTGCCGAAGTGGCTGTCGCTTACGGTCAGGTGTTGCTCTTCAGTCGCTTCACCCACTACGGCAAACGGGCAACGCTCACGCTCGCAGATTGCCTTGAAGCGCTCGAAGTCGACGGCGCTGACCGCCAGCACGTAACGCTCCTGCGATTCGTTGCTCCAGATTTCGTGCGGGGCCATGCCCGGCTCGTCGTTGGGCACGTTGCGCAGTTCGAAGCGGCCACCACGGCCACCGTCGTTGACCAGCTCAGGGAAGGCGTTGGAGATACCGCCGGCGCCAACGTCGTGGATGAAGGCGATCGGGTTGTTGTCGCCCAGCTGCCAGCAGCGGTCGATAACCTCTTGGCAACGGCGCTCCATTTCCGGGTTTTCGCGCTGTACCGAAGCGAAGTCCAGGTCAGCCGAGCTGGCACCGGTAGCCACCGACGAAGCGGCGCCGCCGCCCAGGCCGATCAGCATGGCCGGGCCACCGAGCACGATCAGCTTGGCGCCGACGGTGATCTCGCCCTTCTGCACGTGGTCTTCACGGATGTTGCCCATGCCACCGGCCAGCATGATCGGCTTGTGGTAGCCGCGCACTTCTTCACCGTGCGGGGTGTTGATGGCCTGCTCGAAGGTACGGAAGTAGCCGGTCAGCGCCGGGCGACCGAATTCGTTGTTGAACGCAGCGCCACCCAGTGGGCCTTCGATCATGATGTCGAGGGCGTCGACGATGCGCTCAGGCTTGCCGTAGGCCTGCTCCCACGGCTGTTCGAAGCCCGGGATACGCAGGTTGGACACGGTGAAGCCGGTCAGGCCAGCCTTGGGCTTGGCGCCACGGCCGGTCGCACCTTCGTCGCGGATTTCGCCGCCGGAGCCGGTGGAGGCGCCGGAGAACGGGGCGATGGCGGTCGGGTGGTTGTGCGTCTCGACCTTCATCAGGATGTGCACCGGCTCCTGCACCGCGCCGTACTGGCGGGTTTCAGGGTTCGGGAAGAAACGGCCGGCAACGTTGCCGACGATCACCGAGGCGTTGTCCTTGTACGCAGACAGCACACCTTCGTTGTGCATCTGGTAGGTGTTCTTGATCATGCCGAACAGGCTCTTTTCCTGAGCCTGGCCGTCGATGTCCCAACTGGCGTTGAAGATCTTGTGGCGGCAGTGCTCGGAGTTGGCCTGGGCGAACATCATCAGTTCGATGTCGTTCGGGTTGCGCTTGAGGCCCTGGAAGGCGTTGACCAGGTAGTCGATCTCGTCTTCGGCCAGGGCCAGGCCCAGGTCGATGTTGGCCTTGGCCAGGGCGTCACGGCCACCGGCGAGGATGTCCACCGAGGTCATCGGCTTGGGCTGGGCATGGCTGAACAGGTCAGCGGCCTGTTCCAGCTGGCCGAGCACGCGCTGAGTCATGCGGTCGTGCAGCTCGGCCGCGATCAGTTCGGCGTCGGCTTCGCTCAGGTTGCCGGCAACGTAGTAAGCGATACCGCGCTCCAGGCGCTGGATCGACTGCAGGCCGCAGTTGTGGGCGATGTCACTGGCCTTGCTGGCCCACGGCGAAATGGTGCCCAGGCGCGGCACGACCAGGAACAGGCGGCCGCTCGGCTCCTGTACCGGCACGCTCGGGCCGTACTTGAGCAGACGCCCCAGCACCTGCTGCTGGTCGGCGGTCAGCTCGCCGTCGACATCGGCGAAGTGGGCAAATTCGGCATACAAACCAGTAACAGCGGGGACTTTCTGGCTCAGTTGCTCGAGTAATTTACCGTGGCGAAAGGCAGAAAGGGCAGGAGCGCCGCGCAGGATCAACATCGTCGGGACAGCCTCAGGAAGGGGTGTGCTTAGAGGCCGTGCATTCTAGCCTAATTCGAAGGGTTTCGGCACCCGCTCTAAGCCACGCCTGCCGGGCGGCGGAACCGGACTTGCGGGTCAAAAAAATACACCTGCCTCGCTCGCCTTGTAGGAGCGGCCTTGTGTCGCGATGGGGCGCGCAGCGGCCCCAGGGATATCTGCGGCAGAGCTTAAAATCTGGGGGCCGCTGCGCGCCCCATCGCGACACAAGGCCGCTCCTACAAGGGGACTAGGCCGCCATTGCACATAAAGCGCTACCAGACAAGCTAACAGTTGTCGAGATATGGTTGGGCCAGTCCTTTGCGTATACTGCAACCTATGTTCGCCCACACTGCTTTGCGCCAGCGTTGCGCCAGATGGCTTTTCGCAACCGGACTCTTTCTGCTGCTCGGTGCCTGCGTTGAAAAACCCAGCACCCTCGAGCGCGTGAAGGAGGATGGCGTGCTGCGCGTGATCACCCGCAACAGCCCGGCCACCTACTTCCAGGACCGCAACGGCGAAACCGGCTTCGAGTACGAGCTGGTCCAGCATTTCGCCGAGGATCTCGGCGTAAAGCTGCAGATCGAGACCGCCGACAACCTCGACGAGCTGTACGACAGCCTCGGCAAGCCCTCCGGCCCGGTGCTGGCAGCGGCCGGCCTGGTCACCAGCGAACGGCGCAAGGCCCAGGTCAGGTACTCCCACCCTTACCTGGAAGTGACCCCACAGGTCATCTACCGCAACGGCCGCACGCGCCCCACCAACGCCAAGGGCCTGGTCGGCAAGAAGATCATGGTGCTCAAGGGCAGCAGCCACGCCGACCAGCTGGCCGAGCTGAAAAAGCAGTACCCGGGCCTGGAATACGAAGAATCCGACGCCGTCGAGGTGGTCGACCTGCTGCGCATGGTCGACGAAGGCCAGATCGACCTGACCCTGGTCGACTCCAACGAGCTGGCGATGAACCAGGTGTACTTCCCCAACGTGCGGGTTGCCTTCGACCTGGGCGACACCCGCGACCAGCGCTGGGCGGTGGCGGCCGGTGAAGACAACAGCCTGCTCAACGAGGTCAACGAGTTCCTCGACAAGGCACAGAAGAACGGCACCCTGCAACGCCTGAAGGACCGCTACTACGGCCATGTCGACGTACTGGGCTATGTGGGTGCCTACACCTTCGCCCAGCACCTGCAGCAGCGCCTGCCCAAGTACGAGAAGCACTTCAAGAGCTACGCCAAGGTCGAGCAGGTGGACTGGCGCCTGCTGGCCGCCATCGGCTACCAGGAATCGATGTGGCAGCCCGAAGTCACCTCCAAGACCGGCGTGCGCGGCCTGATGATGCTGACCCAGCGCACCGCCCAGGCGATGGGCGTGTCCAACCGCCTGGACCCGAAGCAGAGCATCCAGGGCGGCGCCAAGTACTTCATGAAGATCAAGGAAGAGCTCGACGACAGCATCCAGGAACCGGACCGCACCTGGTTCGCCCTGGCCGCCTACAACGTCGGCACCGGCCACCTGGAAGACGCCCGCACCCTGGCCAAGCGCGAGAAGCTCAACCCGAACAAGTGGCTGGACGTGAAGAAGATGCTGCCGCGGCTTTCGCAGAAGCAGTGGTATCGGCAGACCAAATACGGTTATGCACGTGGCGGCGAGCCGGTGCATTTCGTGGCCAACATCCGTCGCTACTACGACATCCTCACCTGGGTGACCCAGCCGCAGCTCGAAGGCCAGGTGGCCGAGGGCAGCCTGCATGTGCCCGGGGTGAACAAGGACAAGCCGGCGGAGCAGTCGCCGCCGATGTAGGCCTGCACCGGCCTCTTCGCGGGTGAACCCGCTCCCACAGGTACATCACAGGTTTTAAGGATAGTGGTATTCCTGTTGGAGCGGGTTTACCCGCGAAGGGGCCGGAACAGGTCAAGACTTGGCCCGGCGGGCCTTGAAGAAGTCACTGAGGATCTGCCCGCACTCCTCCGCCAGCACCCCGCCCTCCACCATAACCCGGTGGTTCAGGAAGCCCTGCCCGAAGAACTGCCCCTGGCTCTGCACGATCCCCGCCTTGGGCTCCAGCGCGCCGTACACCACCCGCATCACCCGCGAATGCACGATCAACCCCGCACACATGCTGCACGGTTCCAGGGTCACATACAGGGTGCTGCCGGGCAGCCGGTAGTTGCTGGCGGATTTCGCCGCCGCGCGAATGGCCACCATCTCGGCGTGCGCACTGGGGTCACTGTCGATGATCGGCCGATTGAAGCCCTGCCCGATCACCTGCCCATGCTGCACCAGTACCGCGCCCACCGGCACCTCGCCCATGGCCGCGCCTTCGGCGGCCAGGGCCAGGGCCAGGCGCATGAATTCCTGATCGCGGCTGCGATCGATGATCTGCGGGCGCATCAGACCACCGCGATCGCGGCCATCAGGCCGGTTTCCATGTGGTCGATGACGTGGCAGTGGAACATCCAGGTGCCCGGGTTATCCGCCACCAGCGCCACCTGGGCGCGCTCGTTCTTGCCCAGCAGGTAGGTATCGGTGAACCACGGCTCCTTGATGTCGTGGCGGTTGGAGCCGATCACCTTGAAGCTCATGCCGTGCAGGTGGATCGGGTGCTGGTACTGGGTCATGTTCTTCAGCTCGAAGATGTAGCTCTTGCCCTTCTTCAGCGTGGCAATCGGCCGCTCGGCGCAAGTCTTGTCGGTGATATCCCAGGCCTGGCCGTTGATCTGCCACATGCTCGACGGCCTGTCCTGGTCCGTAGTGACCGAGACTTTCGCCGCCCATTCGAAATTGAAGTTGAGCTTTTCGGCATTCTCCAGGTCCGGCTCGGCGATCGGGTTGGGCGGTAGCGCCGGCGGCCAGTCGCTCGGCGCGTCGTTGCTGACCACCGAACGCAGGGTGCCCAGGCGCACGAAACCGTCGCGCAGGGAGATCTCCTCCCCCGCCTCGGGTATACGAATAGCCAGGCAGATACGCATACCTGGGCCGAGCCAGTAGTCATCGTCCAATGGGCGCGGGGTTACCGGGTTGCCGTCCAGAGCATAGATTCTTGCCTCGCAGTTGCCCTTGAGGTTGATGCGGTAGGTCCAGGTGTTGTCCAGGTTCAGCAGACGCACCCGCACCACCTGGCCGGCTGGCAGCTCGGTGACCGAATCGGCCTGGCCATTGATGGTGATCAGGCGCCCGGCGGTGCCGTTGCGCGCCGCCTCACGCGGGATGCTGAACGGCAACCAGGCGCCCTGCTCGTCCACGTGCCAGTTCTTCAGGCTGAGCGTGCGCTCATGCTGGAAGCCGGTCGGCTCGCGCTCCTCGACGATCAGCGGGCCGACCAGGCCACGGCCCAGCTCTTCGGAGCTACTGACGTGCGGGTGGTACCAGTAGCTGCCGGCATCCGGCACACGGAACTTGTAGTCGAAATACTCGCCCGGCTTGACCGGCAGCTGCGACACATAGGGCACGCCGTCCATTTCCAGCGGCAGGCGGATACCGTGCCAGTGGATGGTGGTTTCGACCGGCAGGTGGTTGATGAAGCGCACCCGCAGCCAGGTACCCTGGCGCACGCGTAGTTCGGTACCCGGTGCGGACGGGCCGAAGGCCCAGGCCTCGGTCTTGTGCCCAGGCACCAGTTCGACGTCCAAGGGCGCTGCGATCAGCTCGTAGTCATGGCCGGCATTGTCGTCTTCGACCTTGCCCAGCCAGTAACGCGCCGCGCCACCGGCGCCCAGGCCAACCACAACCAGGCCGGTCAGGCCCTTGAGCATTTGTCGACGGGTGAAGGACATCGGTGCGGGTACCTCGTGTTCTGCGCAATCAAGCTGCCAGCATGGCTGGCGATGAAGGGCGAATACGATACACCTGCAAATGGGAAATATTAAGTGAAGTCTCTTTGGATGCTGCCCGCAGTCTTGCTATCGCAAGTGCTGCCTGGAGCCAGACAAAGGTCATTGAACCACTGCTGGTCATCAGCGGACGGCACGCGCAAGGCGGCCTGCAGCAATTGCGGGTCGAGCAGGATGTCCAGGTTGTTCAGGCGCGTGGCGAGGTCGGGGTGCGTATCGAACGGATGGGTAGTGGCCAGCCCCAGCACTTCCTCGCCCAGTTGCAACGGCGTGCCTTGCAGGTGCGCCGCCAGCGCCTGCAAAAGGTTGCTGCCACCGTGTGCGACCAACAAGCCGTCGATCACCTGCCCCAGGGCAATCACCCGTAACAGCGCCTGTACGAACAGCTTCGGGCCAGCGACCTCGGCACCTGCCCGATCAGCCAGCAATTCCTGTGCACGCCCCCAGTGATGAACCGCAAGCTGGAAATGGTGCAAGAACTGCCCGGCCAGCCACAAGGTGGGCCGAACCACCCAGCGCGGAGCATCCTCGTCGCCGACCATGGCCGAATAATGCGCGCACATCAGGCTGAAACGCGCACTGGTTTCGCTGCCCCGCTCCGTATCACGGCGCCTGAAATGGCCCAGTTCGTGACCGATGATCGAGGCCGCCTCGGCCTGGCTCAAGGCGGCCAGGCAAGGTAGAGGCAGATACAATGTGCGCCCCCTGAGGACCTGCCCGTCGGGCTGCAGCAGGATCGGAACGCTGGTGACGAAAAACCCTTGGTCAAGCCCGACCACGATATGGTCCGGGGCCGGCGCGTGCAGTTGCGCTGCCAAGGTCTCGATCCACTGCCACACCGCTGGGGTCGCCTGCCTGCCGAGCGGGCGGGCTAGAAAACTGGCGGTCGGAGACTGCATCAGCGGCCACAGCCGACGCATTCGCCAGACCTGGCGAACACACACAACCAGAACAGAGGCCAGCGGCAGCACCACGATCAGCACCGTCATGCCGCCCTGCGCTGCGCGGCTCGCTCCGGAACTGGCCTCGTAGAGCAACGACAGGCAAAGCGAACCGGCAAGCATGATCATGTAAATGCTCAAGCAACAGCCCAGGCCCTGCCAGCTGGCCATCATGCGCTCATGCAGGTAGGCCGCAGAACGCAGCGCCCGCCAGGCGTCCAACTTCAGCTTGAGCCAGGCCCAGAGGCCTGCCAGCAAAGCGGCCACCGCCAGCCAGCAGCTCACACTGGCCATCACCTTGCGTACGCTTACCCAGTGGCGATCCGCATCGAGCAGGTCCAGATGGCGCTGCAGGGCCTGTCGTGGATCGACATGCCTGGCAAGCTGCTTGCGGGCTTCCCATGGCAATTGCCGTAGCAACGTCTCACTGGGGGCAGCCAGCCATTGCCGTATGGTCCGGGCCTGATCCTGCGCCGTGTCAGCCCGCCAGTACTGCACTTTACCCCAGCCGAACAGCACCAGTGGCAGCAGCAACAGGATCAGGCCCCAACCGAAGCGCCTCATTGCCCCATAGCGCCAATGGTCACGATCAGGCTCATCTGGCCGCATCACCCAGACGCGCCACGCCCGGAAACAACTGCGCCAACGTGCGCCTGGCCTGGGCCGCTTGCACATAGGCATAAAGCAGATCCACCAGTTCCTGCAGACCTAGGCGGCGCCCGGCCACGACGGGCGTGCACAACCACAACCTGACGCGCAAGCCACCCGCGACGACCACCGCGTCAGGCGAGGCCAGCGCCCTGAAACAGGCCGGTGCCAGCGCTGGTGCATGGCTGAACGCCGACACGGTAAAGATCAGCCGGGTAGTGAAGTAACCCTGCTCGACCTCGAAGCCGTCGAAGGAATGCAGTGGGGTCGGCGCCTGCGCGTTGGCGAAGCACAGGGTATCTGGCGTTACGCTCAGCACCCGCTTGCCGTGCCGGCGGTATAGCACGATGGCGCAGGCTAGCCCCGCCACCCCGACGCCGGCCAGGCCGAGGCCGAAACCAGACATCAGCCAGATGACACCGCTGCTGGCACCGGGACTGAACTGCACCGCCAGAGCGGTCAGCCATATTCCCAGTGCGCCGAACAGCAGGCCAATCACAGCACAGGCCAGCGCCTTGCCGAGCGAGCGCTCCAGCAGTACGAAGCTGTCGGTGGGGCCATCAGCCTGCTCCTGCAGGTACGCGAGGTGGGCTTCGCGTTCGCCGTTATCCATCGGTCTGCAACAGATCCAGTTGCCGTTGCGCATGTGCCGCATCGCGGTAGGCCGCCAGCAGCGCGAGCACTTCCTCGTTCCCCAGCTTGCGTCCGTTGCTGGCCAGGCCTGCGGACATGATGCGGATCTGCGGTCGCGGTTTCTTCAACACCATGGCCTGGTTACCGAAGAACTGCAGTTTCACCACATGATGCTTCGGCAGGGCGGCTTCGCTGCTCATTTCCAGCGTCTGCACCATGACCAGCCCTTCATCCTTGACCGAAACGTCTTCTACTTCCGCCAGGTCTACCGGTGCATCCAGCGTATCGACAAACAATTGCCGGCGGGTCAAGCGCATGAATACCTGGGTACCGGCATTACGGTGTTGCCAGGTCACCGCTGCTGCAATCAAGGTGATGAAGACACCGGCTGCAACCGCCCCCAAGCGCTCAGGGTTGAATGTCACGGCCGTGATGATCAGGGAACCCAGCAACAATATTGGCCCCCAGACCCGGTAACGCCGGGAGTTGGTGAACTCGCTCTGCTCGGGCACGCGCTCGATCACTTGCTTGAGCTCAGCGATCACTCGGTCGCGCTGGGCGGCACGGCTTTGCTCATAGTCCTGGCCGAGCGAGCCAGACAGTTCGGACAGCGGGTCGTTGAACTCGCCCATGGTCATTGCGCCTCCGTGTTCTGTGCTGCCAGGTAATCGGTAAGGAATGCCTGGGCATTGCCCTGATGCGACAGCCCTTCCGAATAGCCGACCTGCATTGCCTGAGCCTCACCCGGCAGATACAGTTCGCCGCCCCAGTTGCCCTGGATGATCAGCACAACGTATTTCTTGCCATCCACGGTGGTGGAGTAACGGGTATCCCTGCTGGTTTTCTCCACCTGCATTTTCTGGATGCGCATGTTCCAGTCGTGATCGACGCCCTCGATTTGTACCAGCGCTTCGTTGGCGGCGCGTGCACCGATGCGCAGCGTCCACACCTTGGCACCTTGCGTCCCCGTGTAGGCAATTACCTGGTCAGCCACTTCCGGCCGTTCTTCAGCGTGAACCTGGCCCAGCCACAGGCTGAGCGCAGCCACCAGAAGGGCAGTCCATTTGCGATAAGCGAGCATGTCTTTTCCATCCTGAATCGGAACAAACGCCCATTGAAATAAGCCTGGTCCGAATAGCCAACCCCGCTGACCGGTTCGCACAACAGACAGCGCCGTGCGCACAATGGCTGTCGCTGAAAATGTGCACGCGTTACCATTTCCGGCCATGCCGCCCTCAGCCAAGGATGCCTAGCGCACATGCGATCGATCAGCCCCTACCTCGACACCGACTTTTCATTCGATAGCCCCGGCTCACTCGCCGAGGCCGGTGTGCTGGACGCGAACAGCGCGCGGGTGATGGGCAGCGCGTCCGGCCACTATCGGGCGCAGACGGTACACGACGGGTTGCAGTACTTCGATTGCAACCTGCAATTTCCGGAGCCGCTGAAGATCGACAAAGTGCTGCCGCAAAGCCTGTGCATCGTGCAGGTGTTCGACGGGGCGTGGCAGCACACGGTGGACGGAAGGCTCAACAGTTATGCCTCTGGCCAATTGCACATGCTGGGCCTTGGTGAAAGCCTGGAGGCGCAGGACCAATTGCCCGCCAACAGTCACGCCCGTATGGCCGGGGTACGTATTGCTGGCGATTACCTGCACGAGCTGGCCCGTGACGACGCGCAGCTGAAGCCTCTGCTGGCGCTGGTCGCCGATGGCATGCGCTTCGACCAGTTGCCGCAGTGCCCAGCGGTAAGCCGCCTGTTCCAGCAGCTCTATCTGTCGCCCTACACCGGCGGGCTCAGGCGCCTGCATTGCGAGAGCCTGAGCCTGGCCATCGTGCTGGAGCTGGCCAGCCACCTGATCGGGCACAGGTCTGCCGAGAAGATTCAGGACCGGGGGCGCCGCGATCTGGCCGTTGAAACGCGCCGCCAGCTCGACGAAAACCTGAACGCCCCGCCCACTGCTGCAGCCCTCGCTCGCCAATTGGGGGTGAGCGAAACCACCATGCGCCGCGCGTTCAGCCACGAATACGGCCGGTCGCTCCTGCAATACGTTCGGCAACAAAGAATGGAACTGGCCCGCGCCCTTCTGCTGGAGCGTCGATGGCAGGTATCGCAGGTTGCATACCATGTCGGCTACGCCAACCCTGCCAATTTCTGCCATGCCTACAAGGCGTATTTCGGGCATTCTCCCGGGGCCGAGTAGGGTTTGGCAAAAAAAACGGGCCTGCAATGCAGGCCCGTTTCATTAACCGCGAGGCGGGATCATTCCCACTCGATGGTCGCTGGCGGCTTGCTCGACACGTCGTAGGTAACGCGCGAGATACCGTCGATTTCGTTGATGATACGGCCGCTGACGGTTTCCAGCAGCTCGTACGGCAGGTGTGCCCAGCGCGCGGTCATGAAGTCCACGGTCTCGACGGCACGCAGGGCCACGACCCAGGCGTAGCGACGGCCGTCGCCAACGACGCCAACCGACTTGACCGGCTGGAACACCACGAATGCCTGGCTGGTCTTGTGGTACCAGTCGGCCTTGCGCAGCTCTTCGATGAAGATGTGGTCGGCGCGACGCAGGATGTCGGCGTATTCCTTCTTCACTTCACCGAGGATACGCACGCCCAGGCCCGGGCCCGGGAACGGGTGGCGGTAGACCATGTCGTACGGCAGGCCCAGCTCCAGGCCGATCTTGCGCACTTCGTCCTTGAACAGTTCACGCAGCGGCTCGACCAGCTTGAGGTTCATTTCCTCAGGCAGGCCACCGACGTTGTGGTGCGACTTGATCACGTGGGCCTTGCCGCTCTTGGCGCCAGCCGATTCGATCACGTCCGGGTAGATGGTGCCCTGGGCGAGGAACTGGATGTTTTCCAGCTTGCTGGCTTCGGCATCGAACACGTCGATGAAGGTGCGGCCAATGATCTTGCGCTTCTTCTCCGGGTCGGCTTCGCCGGCCAGGTTGTCGAGGAACTGCTTTTCAGCGTCGGCGCGGATGACCTTGACGCCCATGTTCTCCTTGAACATGGCCATCACCTGGTCGCCTTCGTGCAGGCGCAGCAGGCCGTTGTCGACGAATACGCAAGTCAGCTGGTCGCCAATGGCGCGGTGCAGCAGTGCGGCAACAACGGAGCTGTCGACGCCGCCGGACAGGCCAAGCAGGACGTTGGCCGAACCAACCTGCTCACGCACCTGGGCAATGGCGTCTTCGACGATGTTGGACGGAGTCCACAGGGCTTCACAGCCGCAGATGTCCTGCACGAAGCGGGACAGGATGCGACCGCCCTGCTTGGTGTGGGTCACTTCCGGGTGGAACTGCACGCCGTAGTAGCCGCGCGCGTCGTCGAACATGCCGGCGATCGGGCAGCTCGGGGTGCTGGCCAGCACGTGGAAGTTGCCCGGCATCTGGGTGACCTTGTCGCCGTGGCTCATCCACACGTCCAGGCCCAGTACGCCGTCGGCGTCGATGTGGTCTTCGATGCCGTCGAGCAGGCGGCTCTTGCCGACCACGTCCACGCGGGCATAACCGAATTCACGCAGGTCGGAACCTTCGACCTTGCCGCCCATCTGCTCGGCCATGGTCTGCATGCCGTAGCAGATGCCCAGCACGGGTACGTTCAGGTCGAACACCGCCTGCGGGGCGCGCGGGCTGTTGGCTTCGTGGACCGACTCGGGGCCGCCGGCGAGGATGATGCCGCGCGGGTTGAATTCGCGGATCGCTTCATCGTCCATGTCGAACGGATGCAGCTCGCAGTACACGCCGATTTCGCGCACGCGGCGGGCGATCAGCTGGGTGTACTGGGAACCGAAATCGAGGATCAGGATGCGGTGAGCGTGAATGTCGAGGGCCATGACTCAATCTCGTCAGTGGAAATCGGAAACGACGCGGGGCTGTCATGACAGCCCCGCATGCTTGTATTGCTTGAAGCCTCAGCCTACGCGGTAGTTAGGGGCTTCTTTGGTGATCTGCACGTCATGCACGTGGGACTCGGCCATGCCGGCACCGGTGATGCGCACGAATTCCGGCTTGGTGCGCATCTCTTCGATGGTTGCGCTGCCGGTGTAGCCCATGGACGAACGCAGGCCGCCCATCAGCTGGTGGATGATCGCGGCCAGGGCACCCTTGTAGGGAACACGGCCTTCGATGCCTTCCGGTACCAGCTTCTCGGCGCCGGCCGAGGAGTCCTGGAAGTAGCGGTCGGACGAGCCTTGCGCCTGTGCCATGGCACCCAGCGAGCCCATGCCGCGGTAGGCCTTGTAGGAACGGCCCTGGAACAGTTCGACTTCACCCGGAGCCTCTTCGGTACCGGCGAACATCGAACCCATCATCACGCAGGAAGCACCGGCGACGATGGCCTTGGACAGGTCACCCGAGAAGCGGATGCCGCCGTCGGCGATCAGTGGCACGCCAGTGCCTTCCAGTGCAGCGGCAACGTTGGCGATGGCGCTGATTTGCGGCACGCCGACGCCGGCAACGATACGGGTGGTGCAGATCGAGCCCGGGCCGATACCGACCTTGACCGCGTCAGCGCCAGCCTCGGCCAGAGCCTTGGCGGCAGCGCCGGTGGCGATGTTGCCGCCGATCACCTGCACTTGCGGGTAGGTTTCCTTGACCCAGCGAACGCGGTCGATCACACCTTTGGAGTGACCGTGGGCGGTGTCGACCACCACCACGTCAACGCCAGCAGCCACCAGGGCGGCAACGCGCTCGCCGGTGTCCTTGCCGGTACCGACCGCGGCGCCGACGCGCAGGCGACCCTGGTCGTCCTTGCTGGCCAGCGGGTAGGCCTTGGCCTTTTCGATGTCCTTGACGGTCATCATGCCCTTGAGGTTGAACTTGTCGTCAACGATCAGGACTTTTTCCAGGCGGTGCTTGTGCAGCAGCTCGCGGACTTCGTTCTTGTCGGCGCCTTCGCGGACGGTGACCAGACGCTCTTTCGGGGTCATCACCTCGCGGACCTTGGCGTCCAGGCGGCTTTCGAAGCGCACGTCACGGGAGGTGACGATGCCGACCAGGTCGCCGTTCGCCAGCACCGGAACGCCGGAGATGTTGTTCAGGCGGGTCAGGTCGAACAGGTCGCGCACGGTGGCGTCGGCGTCGATGGTGATCGGGTCCTTGACCACGCCAGCCTCGAACTTCTTGACCTTGCGGACTTCGCTGGCCTGCTGTTCGATGGTCATGTTCTTGTGGATGATGCCGATGCCGCCTTCCTGGGCCATGGCAATGGCCAGGCGCGCTTCGGTCACGGTATCCATGGCGGCGGAAACCAGCGGAATGTTCAGCTCGATGCCGCGGGTCAAACGGGTCTTGAGACTGACTTCATTGGGCAGTACCTCGGAATAGCCAGGTACAAGGAGGATATCGTCGAAGGTCAGGGCTTCTTGGCTGATACGCAGCATCGCGGGGGCTCCCGGGCGGGAAAAATGGAAGCGCGCCATTATACTCATGCACGGCGCGCCGCTCAATGCAAAATAAGGGCCTTCGGTCAGCCTTGTGGCAGTTTTACCTGTACCACGGTCACCGGCTGGTCGAGCCAGTCGGCGAAGCTGTCGAGAAAGGCCTGGGTGAACCCGGCCTCGCCCCAGTTGTTGAAGATGAACCCCAGGTTGGAAAAGGCACATGGCTGCAGGTAAATGAAGCCATTGATGTCATCTTCGAAGCCGCACAACGGGCAGGTGAAGTTGTCGCTCACCGCCGGCATCCATTCTTCCAGGCTTTCGAACAGCGGCTCACCCACCTCGCGCCGGCACTCGGGGCAACCGGCCTCTTCGAGGAAACCTTCGGTAGGGGTATAGATGCAGCGCTTGAGCATCACCTCCAGGCCGTTGACCTGCTCGCCGAAGGGCAGTTTCTGCGGGTGCAGGGCCACTTTGCGGGCACCTTCGGCCAGGGCATGGCCCATGCGGTTGCCGGTGCGGCCACAGGTGGTCAGCTGTTCCTCGACGACTTTCTCGCGCACCAGCCAGCGCAGGATGGCGCGGGCCCGGGCTTCGTGCACCGGGACGGTAGACAGCTTGGGAACGATGATGCTCTGGGTGTTCATGAACGGGACAAGCCTGAAAAAACTGCGGTATTGGCGCAATTCTACCGCCTGCTCAGGCGCTCAGGTAGCGACCGATCAGCGCCAGGCCGCTGGCCAGCACCAGCCAGGTGACCAGGCGCACGAAAGCTTCGCGGGACAGCCGGTGGGTGAGCCTGCGCCCTACCCAGAGGCCGACGAGCATGACCGGCAACAGGCAGGCGGCGAGCAGCAGCAGGTTCTGGTCGGCATAGACGCCTGCGATCAGGAACAGTGTCAGGCGCACCACCGTACTGCAACTGATCAGCGCGCTCTGGGTAGCGCGCACCTGTTCCTTCACCTCCAGCCGCGCGCTCAGGTACAGGGCATAAAGGAAGCCGCCGCTGCCGAACAAGGCACCGAACAGCCCGCCTGCCGTGCCCATCGGCATTGCCCAGAAACCCGACAAACTGGCCGGCCGCACCTTCACCGCCAGCCCGTACAGGGCATAGGCCGTGACGAACAGGCCCATCAGCAGCAGCAACAGGTCGGACTTCAGCTGTAGCAGGAATACCACGCCCAGCGTGCAGCCAATGGCCATGAACGGCAGCAGCCGCAGCAGTTCGCCGCGTACGACATCGCGGCGCGAGGGCAACAGGTTGCCGAAGGCGGCGACGAAGTCCAGCAGCACCAGCAGCGGGATGATCCGCGACAGCGGCATGAAGTGGATCAGCACTGGGCCGGCCACCAGCGCGGTGCCGAAACCGGCGATGCCGAAGACGATGTAGGCAGCGCCAACACCAAGCAGGATGGGCAGCCAGTCAAGGCCGGAAAACGACAGTTGGGCGAGCATGGCAGCAGTTCCTGGGAAGACAGGCAAAGGTTAGCCAGCCATGAGCCATGCCGACTAATATGCCTTTGTCGCCACACTCATCTCGAAAAGGCATGACATGACGTCGATCCGCCAATTGCGTTACTTCGTGGAAATCGCCGAATGCGGCAGCTTCAGCGCTGCCGCCGAGCGGCTGTACATCGCCCAGTCGGCGCTGAGCCGGCAGATCAAGGAACTGGAGCAGCAACTGGGCACGCCGCTGTTCGAGCGCACCGCACGCCTGCCACGCCTGACACTGGCTGGCCAGGCCTTCCTGGAACGGGCGCGGCGCTTGCTGGCCGACCTGGCGCAGGCCGAGAGGGTTACCCGCGATATTGGCGAAGGGTTGCAGGGTAGCCTGCGCCTGAACCACTCCAGTACCGTACCGCTGACCGGCCCGTTGCTGGCTCGCCTGGGCGGCTACTTGCGCGACAACCCAGGGGTTTCGCTGGAAATTGCCCAGCAGTCGTCGGAGGCGCAACTGGAGGATATCGCTGCCGGGCGGTTGGATATCGGCCTGCTGCGCTTGCCGGTGCTGCGCCAGCATGAAGGGGTGGTGCTGCATGAACTGTTCAGCGAACCCCTGCTGCTGGCGGTCGCCGCCGGGCATCCCTTGGCCAGCGCGCCACAGGTGAAACTGGAACAACTGCGGGAGGAGCGCTTCATTTCCATTCCGCACCGGGACCGTGGCGGGCTGAGCTACCTGTCGGCCTCGATGTGCATGGAGGCAGGCTTTTTCCCGCGCGCGGCGCAGGTGCTGTCGCGCAAGACCACCCAGTTGCAGCTGATTCAGGCGGGGTTTGGGGTGGCATTGCTGCCGGCGTGCATGCGCGAGATTGCGCCAGCCTCAGTCAGCTTCGTGGTGCTGGAAGGAGGGTGTGAGAGTTCTGTGGCGATGGCTTGCAGGCGTGATGCAGGTTCGATGGTGCGCCAGTTCGTGACGGCGATGCAGGCCTGAAGGGCCTGCCCCCATAGAACTGCACGTAACTCATTGAATTAGCAGGTGCCCTGTGGGAGCGGCTTTAGCCGCGAACACCGGCGCAGCCGGTGGCATGCACCGCGTTGGATTCTTCGCGGCTAAAGCCGCTCCCACAGGGTATGCGGACTGCTTGCACTTTCAGTTATCTACGCGACAGCGCAGCCCAAAGGGCTGGGCCGGCTCCCACAGGGACAGCATGAGGCCCAAGCCAGCGCGAAACCTGTGGGAGCCGGCTTGCCGGCGATAGGGCCGGGACAGACAACCGGGGCCGATGTCCTTTATGATGCCCGCCATGATCAGAGACCCTTTCGAACGACTCGGCCTGGACCGCGAGGTCCTTACCGTCAGCCAACTCAACGGCCGCGCCCGCGTGCTGCTGGAAGACGTGTTCCGCAGCGTGTGGGTGGAAGGCGAGATTTCCAACCTCGCCCGCCCGGCGTCCGGCCACATGTACTTCACCCTCAAGGACAGCGGCGCACAGGTGCGTTGCGCGCTGTTCCGGCAGAACGCCACGCGGGTGCGCCAGGCCCTGCGCGACGGCCTGGCGGTGCGGGTACGCGGCAAGGTTTCGCTGTTCGAAGGGCGTGGCGACTACCAGCTGATTCTCGACACCGTCGAGCCGGCCGGTGATGGCGCCTTGCGCCTGGCCTTCGAAGCACTGAAGGAAAAGCTCGGTGCCGAGGGGCTGTTCAGCGCCGAACGCAAGCAGCCGCTGCCAGCCCACCCGCAGCGCATCGGCATCATTACCTCGCCCACCGGTGCAGTGATCCGCGACATCATCAGTGTCTTCGGTCGCCGCGCCCCGCAGGTGGAGCTGAACCTGATCCCCACCGCAGTGCAGGGCCGCGAAGCCATTGCACAGATCGTGCGTGCCATCCGTCTGGCCGACAGCCTCGGGTTCGATGCGTTGATCCTGGCCCGGGGCGGCGGCTCGCTGGAAGACCTGTGGTGCTTCAACGAAGAAGCCGTGGCGCGGGCCGTGGCCGCCTGTGTCACGCCGATTGTCAGCGCCGTGGGCCATGAGACCGATGTCTCGATCAGCGACTTTGTCGCCGACGTGCGCGCGCCCACACCCTCTGCTGCCGCCGAGCTGCTGGCCCCCGACAACAGTGGCCTGCAGCAACGCCTGGATGGCCTGCAACGGCGCCTGCTGCTGCGCATGCAGAACCGCCTGACCCACGACCGCCTGCGCCTGGAGTCGCTGACCCGGCGCCTGCGCCACCCGGGCGAGCGCCTGCGCCAGCAGGCCCAACGCCTGGACGACCTGGACATGCGCCTGCGCCGCGCGTTCATGCTCAACCTCAACCAGCGCCACGAGCGCCTGGCACGCCTGGACACCCGCCTCGCCGCGCAGCACCCGGGGCGCACCCTGAAACTGCTGGGCCAACGCCTGGACAGCCTGGCCGAGCGCCTGCCACGGGCCATGCGCGAGGTGCTCAAGGACCGCCGCCAGCGCTTCCAGGCCCAGTTGCAGACGCTGCAGGTGGTCAGCCCGCTGGCCACCCTCGCCCGCGGCTACAGCATCCTGCTGGACGAACAGGGCCAGGCCATCCGCAACGCCGAACAGACCCGCAATGGCCAGCGCCTGACCGCCCGCCTGAACGAAGGCGAGCTGTTGGTGCGGGTCGAAGACAACCACCTGACCCCGGTCACCCTCTCACTTCTGGACTGACACATGCCCCGCCTGCTCGCGCCCCTGCTTGCCCTTTCCCTCCTGCTGCTGGCCGGCGGCGCCCAGGCCAGCTACATCACCCGCACGCTGAACAAGCCGGTACCCGGCGGCGTGGCGGTGGTCGACCTCGGCCCCGCCGCCAGCGCGCCCAGCGCCCGCTTCGACGGCAAGCCGGTGCTGGTGGTGAAAGAGCAGGACAACTGGCTGGCCATCGTTGGCATCCCGCTGACCCAGAAGCCCGGCACCGCGGTGCTGAGCCAGGACGGCCGTACCCTGCCCTTCACGGTCGGTAGCAAGAAATACCCCGAGCAGCGCATCACCCTGAAGAACACACGCCAGGTCAACCCGAACCCGGCCGACCTCAAGCGCATCGATCGTGAGCTGGCCGAGCAGATCAAGGCCTATCGCAGCTTCAGCCCGACCCTGCCGAGCAACCTGATCCTCGACAAGCCGGTCAGTGGCCCGCTGTCGAGCAAGTTCGGCGTGCGCCGTTTCTTCAATGGCGAAGAACGCAACCCGCATGCCGGGCTGGACTTCGCGGTGCCGGCCGGCACGCCGATCAAGACCCCGGCCAATGGCAAGGTGATCCTGGTGGGCGATTACTTCTTCAATGGCCGTACAGTGTTCGTCGACCACGGGCAGGGCTTTATCAGCATGTTCTGCCATATGTCGAAGATCGATGTGCAGGTGGGGCAGCAGCTGCGCCGGGGCGAGGTGGTGGGGCGTGTGGGCTCGACCGGGCGGGCTACCGGGCCGCACATGCACTGGAACGTCAGCCTGAACGATGCGCGGGTGGATCCGGCGATTTTCATTGGCGCGTTCCAGCCCTGAGAGCGGTACTGCCTGTGCCGGCCTTTTCGCGGGTAAACCCGCTCCCACAGGGATGGCGCTGCACCTGTGGGAGCGGGTTCACCCGCGAAAGGGCCAGCACAGTCGACATCAGTTCAACTGTGTTGCGCCATCGAAAAATACTGCGCAACAATCAAGAAGCCAGCCTTGCTTTCCTGCTATAAAATCTCGCCTATAAGCTTTTTTTAAGCATTCCTCTCAATTTTTCCTGAACGCTTGCCATCCCCCACCCCACTGGTTAGGGTTGAAGGCATGAAAACCTTCAGCACCCTCATCCTGCTCCGACAACATCGCAGCCTCTGCCTGGTCAGCGCCCGACTACCAGGCTGAATCGCGTCGCCTCGCCTTTCATCTCGTTATCGCTCGGCAGGCCCGATCTCGGCCGCACACAAAAGGATTGCTTCCATGACCATGCTCAAAGACCCTTCGAAGAAATACCGCGCTTTCCCGACCATCGACCTGCCTGACCGTACCTGGCCGTCGAAGACCATCACCGCCGCGCCAATCTGGTGCAGCTCCGACCTGCGTGATGGCAACCAGTCGCTGATCGAGCCAATGGATTCGGAGAAGAAACTGCGCTTCTGGAAGACCCTGGTGCAGGTTGGCGTGAAGGAAATCGAAGCCTCGTTCCCATCCGCTTCGCAGACCGATTTCGATTTCGTGCGCATGCTGATCGAAGACGGCCACATCCCGGACGACACCACCATCCAGGTGCTCACCCAGGCCCGTGAAGACCTCATCGCCCGCACCTTCGAGTCGCTGCGCGGGGCGAAGAAGGCCATCGTCCACCTGTACAACGCCACCAGCCCGTCGTTCCGCCGCATCGTCTTCAACCAGGACAAGCAAGGCGTGAAGGACATCGCGGTGAACGCGGCCAAGCTGTTCGTCAAGTACGCCGCCCAGCAGCCGGAAACCCAGTGGACCTTCCAGTACTCGCCGGAAACCTTCAGCGCCACCGAGATGGAGTTCGCCAAGGAAGTCTGCGACGCGGTCATCGAGGTGTGGAACCCGACCCCCGAGCACAAGATCATCCTCAACCTGCCGGCCACCGTGGAAGTGTCCACCCCGAACATCTACGCCGACCAGATCGAATGGTTCTGCCGTAATGTCAGCCGTCGCGACAGCGTGATCATCAGCCTGCACTGCCACAACGACCGTGGCACCGGCATTGCCGCCACCGAACTGGGCCTGATGGCCGGTGCCGATCGCGCCGAAGGCTGCCTGTTCGGCAACGGCGAGCGTACCGGTAACGTCGACCTGGTGACCCTGGCGTTGAACCTCTACACCCAGGGCATCGACCCGCTGCTGGACTTCTCCGACATCGACGGCGTGCGCAAGGTGGTCGAAGAGTGCAACCAGCTGCCGGTGCACCCACGCCACCCGTACGTGGGCGACCTGGTCCACACCGCGTTCTCCGGCTCGCACCAGGATGCCATCCGCAAGGGCTTCGCCAAGCAGCAGGAAGGCGAGCTGTGGGAAGTGCCTTACTTGCCGATCGACCCGGCCGACATCGGCCGCAGCTACGAGGCGGTAATCCGCGTCAACAGCCAGTCGGGCAAAGGCGGCATCACCTACCTGCTCGAGCAGGAATACGGCATCAGCCTGCCGCGCCGCATGCAGATCGAGTTCAGCCAGGTAGTGCAGGGTGAAACCGACCGCCTGGGCCTGGAAATGACCGCCCAGCAGATCTACAGCCTGCTGCACAAGGAATACCTCCAGGCCAACGCCCCGTACGCGCTGGTCAGCCACCGCCTGCAGGAAGAGAACGGCCACAGCGCCGTGGAAGTGGAAGTCGCCGGTGAAGGCGAAACTACCCTGCACTGGCGTGGCAAGGGCAACGGCGCACTGGAAGCACTGGTGGCCGGCCTGCCGATTGCCGTGGAGATCATGGACTACAACGAGCATGCCATTGGCGCCGGTACCAATGCCAAGGCCGCGGCCTATATCGAACTGCGCGTGGCCGGTGGCCGCCCGGTGCATGGTGTGGGTATCGATGAAAACATCACCACGGCCAGCTTCAAGGCACTGTTCAGCGCGCTGAACCGCTCGCTGAGCCTGCAGGAAGCCAAGGCGGCCTGAGCCGTGCCGCAATGAATGAGGAAGCCCGCATCGTTTGATGCGGGCTTTTTTGTTGGCCTGTGCCGGCCTCTTCGCGGGTGAACCCGCTCCCACAGGGATCGCGCTGCACTCAGCATCTGTAAAGTACCTGTGGGAGCGGGTTCACCCGCGAAAGGGCCGGTACAAGCGCTGCAAGATCTCCAGGCAAAAAAAAGGGGCGCCGACCAAGCGCCCCACAAGCCGTAAAGCACACAACAAATTCAGTTGGCGTCCAGCAGCGCCATCGCCTCCGCGCTGCACGCTTCGATCCGCGCCCAGTCGCCGTTCTTGATCCAGCTGCTGTCGAGCATCCAGGTGCCACCCACGCACATCACATTGGGCAGCGCCATGTAATTGCGCACGTTGGCCGGGTTCACACCGCCCGTAGGGCAGAAACGAATATCGCCGAACGGGCCGCCAAAGGCCTTGATCGCCGCCACGCCGCCGCTGATCTCCGCCGGGAACAGCTTGAAGCGGCGGTAGCCCAGGGCGTAGCCCATCATGATTTCGGACGGTGTGCTGATGCCTGGCAGCAGCGGGATCTCGCTGTCCACACCGGCTTCGAGAATGTCCTGGGTAATGCCTGGGGTAACGACGAATTGCGCACCCGCAGCCTCAACGGCGGCGAACATGCCGCGATCGAGCACGGTGCCGGCGCCGACACAAAGCTCCGGGCGCTGCTCGCGCAACACCTGGATGGCCTTCAGGCCATATTGCGAGCGCAAGGTCACTTCCAGGGTACGGATACCGCCGGCGGCCAGGGCGTCAGCCAGCGGCAGGATGTCTTCCTCACGGGCGATGGTGATCACCGGCAGGATGCGCGCCTTTTCGCAAATGGCGTCGATCCGTGCGGCTTTGTCGGCCATCGAGAGCTTGGGCTGTGGGCGTTCGAGGGTGGTCATGACTGTGGATCCTTGGCTCATGGGCACCAGTAGATGTCCAGGGGGGCGTGAAGAAAAGCGCGAATCGGCATTTCGGTAAGGTCGTTGCCAGCCAGCGCGGCGCGCAGGGTAGCGAGTTTGCCCTGCCCTTGTACGGACAGCGCGGTAAAGGCGGAGCTGGCCAGCAGCGAGCGGGTCATAGACAGGCGCTGGCGCGGCACGCTCGGTGCCAGCAAGGGCAGGCAGCGGCGTGGGTTGGCCAGGTCGAGGCCTGCCTCCAGGTTGGGGCTGGCAGGGAACAGCGAAGCGGTATGGCCATCATCCCCCATGCCCAGCACCAGTACGTCGATCGGCGGCAGTTTGGCCAGGGCCTGATCGGCCTTGCCCGCGGCGGCATCGAGGTTCTCCGCCTGCTGGTAAAGGCCAACGAAGCGGGCCTTGGCCGCCGCGCCCTTGAACAGGTGGCGGGCCAGCAGGCCGGCGTTGCTGTCGGCGTGCTCCACCGGCACCCAGCGCTCATCGGCCAGGCTGACGGTGACCTTGGCCCAGTCGAGGTTTTCGCTGGCCAGCTGCTCGAGGAACGGCACCGGGCTGCGACCACCGGACAGCACCACGCAGGCCTGGCCCTTGGCGGCAATGGCCGCGCGCAGGCGCTCGGCCACGTCATGGGCCTGGGTCGCGGCCAGAGCCTTGGCATCCGCCAGCTCGTGTACCTTCACAGCCGCTGGCAGTTTCAGTTCAGATATCCCCATACCACGACCTCCCATCGCGTGTGATCAGTGCAATCGAGCTCATCGGCCCCCAGGAGCCTGCCGCGTATGGCTTGGGCGCATCGCCCGCGTTACGCCAGCCGGCGATCAGCTGGTCGCACCACTTCCAGGCATACTCGATTTCGTCCTTGCGCACGAACAGGTTCTGGTTACCGCGCATCACTTCGAGCAACAGCCGCTCGTAGGCATCCGGAATCCGTGCACTGCGCCAGGTATCGGAGAAATTCAGCTGCAACGGGCCGCTGCGCAGTTGCATGCCTTTGTCCAGGCCCTGCTCCTTGGTCATCACCCGTAAAGAGATGCCTTCGTCCGGTTGCAGGCGGATGATCAGCTTGTTACCGATCTGCAAACGCTGTTCCGGGGCGAAGATGTAGTGCGGCGTTTCCTTGAAGTGGATGACGATCTGCGACAGCTTCTGCGGCATGCGCTTGCCGGTACGCAGGTAGAACGGCACCCCCGACCAGCGCCAGTTGCGGATGTCGGCACGCAGGGCGACGAAGGTCTCGGTGTCGCTCTGGGCGTTGGCGTTGTCCTCTTCCAGGTACCCAGGCACCGGCTTGCCATCGCTGTAGCCGGCGATGTACTGGCCGCGCACCACACGGGTGCTCAGCCCTTCACCGGTGATCGGTGCCAGGGCCTTGAGTACCTTGACCTTCTCGTCACGGATGGCATCGGCCGACAGTTCGCTGGGCGGGTCCATGGCGATCAGGCACAGCAGCTGCAGCAGGTGGTTCTGGATCATGTCGCGCAGCTGGCCGGCCTTGTCGAAGTAGCCCCAGCGGCCTTCGATACCGACCTTCTCGGCGACTGTGATCTCCACATGGGAGATGGAATTCTGGTTCCACTGGGTTTCGAACAGGCTGTTGGCGAAACGCAGGGCGATCAGGTTCTGCACCGTTTCCTTGCCCAGGTAGTGGTCGATGCGGTAGACCCGGCTCTCTGGGAAGAACCGCGCCACGGCATCGTTGACCCGGCGCGACGACTCCAGGTCGTGGCCAATGGGCTTCTCCAGCACCACCCGGGTGCGTTCGGCCAGCCCGGCCTTGTCGAGGTTTTCGCAAATGGCCCCGTACACCGCCGCAGCGGTGGCGAAGTAGGCGATCAGCGGCAGCTCGCCCGGCAACTGCTCGGCCAGGGCCTGGTAGCCCTCGGGCTGGAGGAAGTCCAGGTGCTGGTAGCTCAGCCTGGCGAGGAAACGGCCCAGCGCGGCGGGCTCGATATCGGCCTCGGGCACATGCCGGCGCAGGTGCGCTTCGATGCTGTCCAGGTGGCCCTGCGCGCTACCGGCCTCGCGGGCCAGCGCCAGCAGGCGGGTTTCCGGGTGCAACAGGTTGGCCCGGTCGAGCTGATAGAGCGCAGGAAACAGCTTGCGCAATGCCAGGTCGCCGAGGGCGCCAAACAGGGCAAAGGTGCAAGGTTCGACACTGATCGCAGCCATGATGTTGGTTCTTTCCTAAAGTTGGTCTAGGAATACCGCTTTCACATACGGTTTTCAAGGGATAATGTAGTAAAAACCACAACATTAAACACAAGTGTTACAGACAAGTGGTACGTCAACCGCGCCGACAGTACGATAGACGACCGTGCAAAAAGCCTGCTGCTCCCACAGCCGGCTGTCTTCCCGACCCAAGGACACACCCCATGGACCGCGTGCGAAACCTCCTGGAACAGATCCAGGGCCGCCTCGACGAGCTGAACAAGGCCGAACGCAAAGTCGCCGAAGTCATCCTGCTCAACCCGCAACAAGCCACCCGTTTCAGCATTGCTGCGCTGGCCCAGGCGGCCAAGGTCAGCGAACCTACCGTCAACCGCTTCTGCCGCTCGTTCGGCGTCAGCGGCTACCCCGAGCTCAAGCTGCAGCTGGCGCAGAGCCTGGCCAGCGGCGCCGCCTACGTCAGCCGCGCAGTGGAGGCTGACGATGACCCGGCCGCCTACACCCAGAAGATCTTCGCCAGTGCCATCGCCTCGCTCGACAGCGCCTGCCAGCAGCTCGACCCGCAGCAGGTCAGCCGTGCCGTGGACATGATGATCCAGGCCCGGCAGATCCACTTCTTCGGCCTGGGCGCCTCGGCCCCGGTGGCGCTGGACGCCCAGCACAAGTTCTTCCGCTTCAACCTGGCAGTATCGGCCCACGCCGACGTGCTGATGCAGCGCATGCTGGCCTCGGTGGCGCACACCGGCGACCTGTTCGTGATCATCTCCTACACCGGGCGCACCCGCGAACTGGTCGAGGTGGCCCGCCTGGCCCGGGAAAACGGCGCCTCGGTGCTGGGCCTGACCGCTGCCGGTTCGCCACTGGCCAATGCCTGCAGCCTGAGCCTGCACATTCCGCTGCCGGAAGACACCGACATCTACATGCCGATGACCTCGCGGATCATCCAGCTGACCGTGCTCGATGTGCTGGCCACCGGCATGACCCTGCGGCGCGGCGTGGACTTCCAGCCGCACCTGCGCAAGATCAAGGAAAGCCTCAACGCCAGCCGCTACCCGATCGAGGACGACGAGCTCAACTGAGCCGGTGTGCCTGCAGGCGCAGGTGGGCACGCTGCCCCGGCGCCAGGCTCAGGCCCTCGCCACTGCCGCTGGCGGCCTCGACACAGACGAAGCGCTGGCACTCACGCCCGGTCACGCCCATCAGCGGGCGGTTGCCCGGGTGCCAGACCACCGTGTCGTCGCTGTCACCGGTATCAATGCACAGCTCGCGCTGCCAGGCCGGGTCCTGCAGTTGCACCCGCGGCGTGCCGGGGTAGACCTTCTGGCAGCCGCCCTTGAGCTTCAGCGCGCCATCCTCACGGCAGGCCTGGCGGTTCAGGCGGTCGTAGCCTTCGATATCCTCCAGCCCGGACAGCGCTATCTCGGACACGTCACTGATGCGCCAGTAGGCCAGCAGGGCATGGCTCAGCTGGCAGGGTTCGCTGTCCTGGTGCTCGGTGCTCAGGCTCAGCTCCATGCGGCTACCCAGCCGGGCATGCAGGTCGACCTGCCAGTCGCACAGGTCCAGCCGCCATTTCAGGGTTACCCCCTCCTCGTCCTCGCGGCTGTCCACCAGCTTCCAGTCGAGCAGCCGCGCCCAGCCATGGGCCGGCCACAAGTCCTCGCTGGGGTGGCGGCCATACCATGGCCAGCACACCGGCACACCACCGCGGATCGCCCCCACCTGCGGCCACTGCTCGGCGCACCACAGCCAGGGCCGTTCACCCGCTGGTTGAAAATGCAGCAGTTGCGCACCCTGGCGGCTGAACACCGCCTGACAACGGGGATGGTCGATGATCAGCACATCGCGCTGCTGGTAACGCTCCCACTCGAATGTCGGCCGGGGCCGCTGCGAGGTAAAGAAGCGATGGAGCGGATGTTCGGGCATGGTTCAGAGCTCTTGTTGTTTGAGATAGCGCTGTCTCGGCCTATCCCCGACAACCACTGAAGGCCAGTGGCTGCCGGGTACCGAAGTGGATTGGCGTAAATTTACAACAATTGCTCTCAGAATGACGACTGAATCTTCAAACCTGCGACCAGCGCGTTGTCCACCTCATCCACCCCGCCGGGGCTCTTGATGTATTGCAGGTTGGGCCGCACGGTCAGCCAGTTGGTGACGTGGAAGCCGTAGTAGAGCTCGGCGTTGTACTCGGTACGCTGCAGCGGCACGAAGCCTGGGTTGTCGTAATCGCTGATGCCGCTCTGGGCGTTGAGCAGTTCGGCGCGCTTCTTCACGTCATCATTCACATGAATGCGCGCCACGCCGAAGCCGATATCGTCCTTGGGCCGGGCGTCGAATGCGCCTTTGTAGACCAACCCCAGCTGCTGGTAGTTGTCGACCACGTTGGTGGCCTGGTCGTGCACGGTGAAGTTGGCGAACAGGCTCAGGCCACGGTTGACGTCGCCGCCATGGGCGGTGACCTGCTGCTGCGCCACCACCCACCAGCCATGCTTGCTGGAGTGCGACTTGAAGGCTTCGCCCGTCAGCGCCTGCGGGTTGCCGTTGACGTCATCGAACACATCATCGGCCTTGGCCGTGCTGTAGTAGTAACCCAGGCGGTACTCGCCCGGCAGGCCGTTGACCTTGGGTGACCACACCGCTTCCACCGGCAGGATCGCACCCTTGGTGCCGCTGCCACTGAGCTTGAAGCCGTTGCCGGTTTCCAGGTTGGAAGGGTTCTGCTCGAAGGCGCCGACCTGGACGAAGAATTCCGGGGTGATGTTGTACTTCACCCGCAGCGCCCACTGGCTGACCGGCCAGTTGTACCAGATGCCGCCGACCCAGTTGCCCACCTGCGAGCCGCAGAAGGCCAGGTTCTGAAAGTCGCAGGGGAAGCTGTTGAAGTCCTCGCCCTCGCCGAAGCGGCCAAATTTCACGTCCAGTGCGCCGTCGAAGTACTTCTGCTTGACCCACATCTGGGTCAGGCGCCAGGTCTGGCCGCGGCCCCACACTTCCTGCACCGAGCTGAACTGCCCGGCGCGCGGATCGCTGATGCGGTCGTTGGACAGGTTGCGGCCGCTGCGCTCGGTGATCGCCAGTTTGAACTCGGCGTCGTGCCAGCCGAAGATTTTCTGCAGGTCCAGATGCGCGCCCAGGGCGAACTGGTCGCTATAGCGCGCGGTCTTGTCGTCGTTGTAACCACCGTGCAGGTTACCGGCAACCTCACCGACATAATCGAGAGTGAAGTCATAGCCCTTTTCCAGCAGCTCGGTGCGGGTGCCGCCCCAGTCGCCGGTCATCCACTTCGATTCGCTGGAAAAAGCCTCGGCAGCCTGCGCGCCGCTGCCAGCGGCCATCGCCAGCGGTGCGAGCAAGGCGAGCGAACCTAATGTCCTGATGCGTTTGCGCTGTTCCATCCCTTTGCGTCCTCTTTGTTCTTATTGATGGTGTAGACGAGTTATCGGCCTTTGAAGTGCGCCACATTGTCTTTCATGGTTGCGGCAGTAGTGGCCAGGTGCAGGCGCTCGCCGCTGGCGGCGTCGAACAGCAGCACCCGTGCCGGGTCGAATTGCAGGTTCAGGCTGTCGCCGACCCGGCACGCCACATCCGGCGCCAGGCGGCAGCAGACCTTGGTCTGGTTGAGGGTTACGAACACCAGCAGGTCTGGCCCGGTGGGCTCGGTCACCTGCACCTCGGCGCGAATGCCGGGCAGGCCATTGCCCTCGGCTGCACCCAGGGCAATCTGCTCGGGGCGGATGCCCAGGATGATCTCGCGGCCATCCAGTTCGTCAGCGGCTACCCCCAGGGGCAGTTCGCAACGCGCCTGGCCGCTGTCGAGCACGGCCAGCAGGCGCCCGTCCTGTTGCGTGAGGCGCACCGGGATGAAGTTCATCGGCGGCGAACCGATGAAGCTGGCGACGAACTGGTTGGCCGGATCGTTGTAGATCTGCTGCGGGGTGCCGAACTGCTGGATGATGCCGTCCTTCATCACCGCCACCTTGTCGCCCAGGGTCATGGCCTCGATCTGGTCATGGGTGACGTACACGGTGGTGGTCTTCAGGCGCTGGTGCATCAGTTTCATTTCGGTACGCATCTCGACGCGCAGCTTGGCATCGAGGTTGGACAGCGGTTCATCGAACAGGTAGATCTTCGGCCGCCGCGCCAGCGCCCGGCCCATGGCCACGCGCTGCTGCTGGCCACCGGACAGCTGCGCCGGCTTGCGCGCCAGCAGGTGCTCGATCTGCAACAGCTTGGCCACCCGCGCCACTTCCTCGTCGATGGCGGCCTGGGGCAGCTTGCGGATCTTCAGGCCGAACTCGATGTTCTCGCGCACGCTCATGGTCGGGTACAGCGCGTAGGACTGGAACACCATGGCGATGTCGCGGTCCTTGGGGCTCATGCCGCTGACGTCCTGCTGGTCGATGAGTATCGCGCCGCCGGTGATCTGCTCCAGCCCGGCGATGCAGTTCATCAAGGTCGACTTGCCGCAACCCGACGGGCCGACCAGGATCAGGAACTCGCCATCCTTGATCGACAGCTGGATGTCCTTGAGGGTGTCCGGCAGGCCGCTGCCGTAGGTCTTGTTCACATTGCGAAGTTCGAGCGTTGCCATGACTTACCCCTTTACCGCGCCAGCAGTCAGCCCGCGGACGAAATATTTGCCTGCCACCACGTAGACCAGCAGGGTTGGCAGGCCGGCGATCATCGCCGCCGCCATGTCGACGTTGTATTCCTTGGCCCCGGTACTGGTGTTGACCAGGTTGTTCAGGGCCACGGTAATCGGTTGCGAATCGCCGCTGGAGAACACCACGCCGAACAGGAAGTCGTTCCAGATCTGGGTGAACTGCCAGATCAGGCAGACCATGATGATCGGCGTGGACATCGGCAGGATGATGCGGCGGAAGATGGTGAAGAACCCGGCACCGTCCAGGCGCGCAGCCTTGACCAGCGCATCGGGGATGCTCACGTAGAAGTTGCGGAAGAACAGCGTGGTGAAGGCCAGGCCGTAGACCACGTGCACCAGGACCAGGCCGGTGGTGGTGCTGGCCAGGCCGAGCTTGCCGAGGGTGAACGAGGCCGGCAGCAACACGGTCTGGAACGGCAGGAAGCAGCCGAACAGCAGCAGGCCGAAGAACAGCTGCGAACCGCGGAAGCGCCACATCGACAGCACATAGCCGTTCAGCGCGCCGATGGCGGTGGAGATGAGCACCGCTGGCACGGTGATCATGATCGAGTTCCAGAAGTAACCGCTGACCGTGCTCCAGGCCTTGACCCAGCCGATGCCGGTAATTGCCACCGGCCAGCTCAGCAGGTTGCCGGTGCTGATGTCGTCCGGGGTCTTGAAGCTGGTCAGCAGCATCACCACCAGCGGCACCAGGTACAGCAGCACCGCCAGCAACAGCACCGCGTGGATGGCGATGCGGCTCGGGCTAAGCACCGCTTTGTCGAGAGGGCTATGCATGGCGTTTGCTCCGCAGCTCCGAGTACAGGTAAGGCACGAGGATCGCCAGGATCGCCCCGAGCATCAGGATGGCGCTGGCCGAGCCCATGCCCATCTGGCCGCGGCTGAAGGTGAACGAATACATGAACATCGCCGGCAGGTCGGACGAGTAGCCAGGGCCGCCGGCAGTCATCGCCGCCACCAGATCGAAGCTCTTGATGGCAATGTGCGCGAGGATCATCAGCGAGCTGAAGAACACCGGGCGCAGGCTGGGCAGTACCACGCGCCAGTAGATGCGCGGCAGGCTGGCGCCGTCGATCTGCGCGGCACGGATGATCGACGGGTCGACGCCACGCAGGCCGGCGAGGAACATTGCCATGATGAAGCCCGAGGCCTGCCACACGGCGGCGATCACCAGGCAGTACACCACCCGGTCGGGATCGATCAGCCAGTCCAGGCGAAAGCCCTCCCAGCCCCAGTCACGCAGCAGCTTGTCCAGGCCCATGCCCGGGTTGAGCAGCCACTTCCAGGCGGTGCCGGTGACGATCATCGACAGCGCCATGGGGTACAGGTAGATGGTGCGGATGAAACCTTCGCGACGGATGCGCTGGTCCAGCAAGACTGCCAGCACTACGCCGATGACCAGGCTGATGGCGATGAACAGGCCGCCGAACAGCAGCAGGTTCTTGCTTGCCACCCACCAGCGGTCGTTGTCGAACAGCCGGGCATACTGCGCCAGGCCGGCCCATTTGTAGGTCGGCAGGAAGGTCGAGGTGGTGAAGGACAGGACGAAGGTCCAGAGGATGTAGCCGTAGAAGCCCACCAGGACGATGAACATGCTCGGCGCCAGCACCAGCTTGGGCAGCCAGCGCTGTAGCGCGTCCAGGGGTGAGGCCCGCAGTTGGGCGGTTGCTGTGGTCATGGTTCACCTCAAAGGCGCCGCACTCCCCTGTAGGAGCGGCCTTGTGTCGCGATGGGCTGCGCAGCAGCCCCAAAGGACTCAAGGTCGATTACCTACCTTAAAGATCGAGTGCGCAGGTTATGGGGCTGCTGCGCAGCCCATCGCGACACAAGGCCGCTCCTACAACGGAATCGCGTCAGCTTTACTGGGCAGCCTTGATCGCCGCCGCCAGCTTCTTCGCCGCATCGGCCGGGTCGGCCTTGGGGTCGTTGATGTAGTTGGTCACCACATCGAAGAACGCGCCCTGCACGGCCAGCGTGGTGGCCATGTTGTGCGCCATGCTCGGCTGCAGGCCGCCATTCTTGGCATCGGCCAGGAAGTCCTTGGCGGAGGTTTGCGCGCAGGCGTCGAAGCCATACTTGCTCATGTCAGCCAGCATGTCGTTGCGCACCGGAATCGACCCCTTGTTGCTGCTGAAGACCTTCTGGAAGTCCTCGCCCAGCACCTTGCGGGCAATATCCTGCTGGCCGGCAGACGTGCCGGCGTCGTTCTGCTTGAACACCACCAGCGAGTCGATGTTGTACAGGAACGCCTTGTCGGTGCCGGGGAATGGCACGCACTGATAGTCCTTGCCGGCGGTTTTCTTCGCCAGGGTCCATTCGCTCTTGGCCCAGTCGCCCATGATCTGCATGCCGGCCTTGCCGTTGATGACCTTGGCCGCTTCCAGGTTCCAGTCCTGGCCTTTGCCGTCCGGGTCCATGTAGGTGGCGACCTTTTTCAGTTCGGTCAGCGCCTTGACCATCTGCGGGCCGGTCAGGGTCGCGCTGTCGAGGTCGACCAAGGCCTTCTTGTAGCCATCGGCACCCATCACCGCCAGTACAACGCTTTCGAACACGGTGCTGTCCTGCCATGGCTGGCCGCCATGGGCGAGCGGGATGAAGCCGGCGGCCTTGAGCTTGTCGGCGGCGGCGTAGAATTCGTCGAGGGTGGCTGGCGCCTTGTCGATACCAGCCTTCTTGAAGACGTCGGGGTTGATCCACAGCCAGTTGATGCGGTGGATGTTCACCGGCACGGCGACATAGTCACCGTCGTACTTCACGGTGTCCGCGACCTTCTTGTCGAGCAGGGAGTCCCACTTTTCGTCCTTGGCCACATCCTTGAGCACATCGGCGTCGAGCAGACCGGTGGCCGCCCAGTCCTGGATGTCCGGGCCCTTGATCTGCGCGACACCCGGCGGGTTGCCAGCCACGGCGCGGCTCTTGAGCACGGTCATGGCGGTGGCACCACCACCACCGGCGACGGCGCCGTCCTTCCAGGTGAAGCCATCTTTTTCGACCTGGGCCTTGAGCACATCGACCGCCGCTTTTTCACCACCGGAGGTCCACCAGTGCACCACCTCGACACTGCCTTTGGCATCGGCAGCCAAGGCACTCAGCGGGAACAAGGAGGCCAGTGAGATTGCGGCAGCGAGACGGAGCGTGGAATTCATCGAAGCACCTTTCTTGTTGTTATGCCGTGCAAGTCGATCGCTTGCGTTGCATGAAGTCTAAACAGCGTGCTCGCCTCGCCAGGTAACGAAGCGATGCGTGAATGTCATCGTTTGGTTACATTGCCGGCCAAGCTGCTGGCCAGGCTGGGTGCCAGTGGCAAGCCTGGCAGCAGCAGCGCCTGGTAGGCATGGTAGAGGTCGGGCTTGCCTGGCCAGATGGTCGCGGCCGGCTGGTTGTGCGCATCGAGTTCGTGGTGCCAGCTGCCAGCGCCATGGTCAACGAAATGGTTGGCGATGAAGTCCCAGCAACGGCGGTACCACTGCTCGTAGTGCGCCTCGCCCGTGCGCTGCAACAGGGCCGCGGCGGCGGCGCAGGCTTCGGCATGCACCCAGTGCAGGCGTGCGCGCACCACCGGGCGATCGTCCCAGTCCAGGGTGTAGACGAAACCGGGTGCGCCATCGACGTTCCAGGCCTGCTGGCAGGCTGTATCGAACAACGCGCGGGCGCAGTCTGGCAGCCACTGCGGGGCATGCAGGCCGGCCCGTTCCAGGCTGGCTTCCAGGTGCAGCAGCAACCGCGCCCACTCCAGGGCATGCCCGGGCGTGGAACCATAAGGCCGGAAGTGGTCGGCCGGGTGCGCCTGGTTGTAGTGCGGCAGTGGCTGCCAGAGGGCGTCGAAATGCTCGATGACCCGGTAGCCGTTGGCAGCGGCATGGGTATGGATGATGCGTTCGGCGATGCGCAAGGCGCGTTGCAGCCACAGGCTGTCGCCAGTGACGTCTGCCAGGGCCAGGAAGGCCTCGACCGCATGCATGTTGCTGTTGGCGCCACGGTACAGCTCGGGCAACTGCCAGGCGCGGGAGAAGGCTTCCCGAAGGGCACCCTCCTCTTCGCTCCAGAAATGCGCTTCGAGCACCTGCACCGCGCCTGCCAGCAGGGCTGGTGCACCGCCAGCACCTGCCATCACCGCCGAGCTGGCGGCCAGGGCGACAAAGGCATGCAGGTAAGCCGCCTTGCCGCTGTCGTCATGGCCACCGGGGTGGGCGAACCAGCCGCCGTAGGTGGCATCCTGCAGCGCGCCACGCAGGGCGGCCACACCGTGTTCGGCATATGCCAGGTAGCCGGGCACGCCCTGCAGGTGGGCCAGGGCGAAACAGTGGGTCATGCGGGCGGTGATCAGGGTTTCGGCGCGGGCACCGGGGGCAAGCAGGCCTGCGGCGTCGAGGCTGCCGAAGCCATCGGGCAGTTTCGAAGCCGTGGCGAAGGCCAGCAGGCGTTGCCCTTCTGCCATGCGCCAGGCGTTGTGCGCCGGGGCGTCGAGCCAGCGGGTGGAAGGCAGGTTGGAGGTGCTCATGGGTCAGCTTGATCCTTGCCAATCGTCTGCGAATTCTAGTGAGCGGGCCTGGATGGGAATGTCACCAAGGAGGGTGGATTTGTCACCAGCCAGTGACATTTGTGTTGCCCGTACCGGCCTCTTCGCGGGTAAACCCGCTCCCACAAAGTCCTCATAGGTCCACCAGACTCCGAGGCTAATGCAAAAACCTGTGGGAGCGGGTTTACCCGCGAAGGGGCCGGTAGAGGCAATACAACCCTTCAGTCCATGCCCCGCGGCAGATACAAGGTCACCCGCAACCCGCCCTCACGCAGGTTCAGCAAGCTCACCTCCCCGCCATGGCTATGGGCAATGTTGCGCGCAATCCCCAACCCCAGCCCGTACCCCTGCTGCTGCCCGGCCAGACGGAAGTGCGGCTCGAACACCTGTTCCAGTTGCTGCTGCGGCACCCCCGGCCCCTGGTCATCCACCTGCAGCACAAACCCCTCGGCACTGTCGATGATGCGCAGCCGCGCCCGTTCGCCGTACTTGATGGCGTTGTCGATCAGGTTGCCGATGCAGCGCCGCAATGCCAGCGGCTTGCCCGGGTAAGGCGCCAGCGCCCGGCCTTCGAGCGTGATGCGGCCATCGCCCAGGTAAGGCTCGGCCAGGATTTCCAGCACCTGGTTGAGGTCTACCGGCTCGATGTTCTCGTGGATGTCGGTGTCCTTCACGCACTGCAACGCGCCTTTGACCAGCAGCTCCAGCTCGTCCAGGTCCTGGCTGAACTTGGCCTGCAGGCGCTCGTCCTCCAGCAGCTCGACGCGCAGGCGCAAGCGGGTGATCGGCGTGCGCAGGTCGTGGGAAATGGCGCTGAACAGCTGGCTGCGCTCGGTCAGGTAGCGGCTGATGCGCTCGCGCATGCTGTTGAACGCACGCCCCACTTCGACCACCTCGCTGCCACCACCTTCGGCCACCGGCGCCACATCGGCGCCCAGCGACATCTCCCGCGCAGCCCGGGCCAGGCGCTTGAGCGGCCAGCTTTGCCAGTGCACCAGCAAGCCGATGAACAACAGCAGCAAGGCCGTGGTCAGCACGATGAAGCCTATCTGCTGACGCGGCAGGCGCTCGGCCTCCAGGCTGGTGTAGGGCTCGGGCAGCAGCGAGGCGATGTACAGCCACTCACCCTCGCCCAGGCGGATCTGGGTGACCAGCACCGGCGGGTTGAGTGGCTCCAGGGTCAGCGAGTAATGCGCCCAGGAGCGTGGCAGTTCGTCGAGCTTCAGGCCGCTGTTGAAGATACGCAGGTCGTCCGGCCCGACGAACTCCACGGAAATTTCCATCTGCGAACCCAGGCGCTCATGCAGCACTTGCTGGAACACATCGATAACCGCCTGCTTGCGCGGGGTAACGGGCAGTAGCGGCATGTCCAGCGGCTTGGCGTTGAGCGACACGAAAAAGCGCGTACCGCCCATGCTGCGCAGCTGGTCGAGGACCATCGGCCGGTAGGCCACCGGCAACGAACGGAAGTAGCTGACACTGGCACTCATCGAATGAGCCAGGCTGCTGGCGCTGGCACGCAGGCCCTGCAACTGGCTGGCGCGCAATTGGGCAACCCAGATGATGCTCGACAACCCCTGGGCCAGCAGCACTACCAGCAGGGTCAGCAGCAGCATGCGCCCCAGTAGCGAGCGCGGCAGCAGTCGCCAGCGCCGCTCAGGGCGCATTGCAGACATGGGCAGCCAACAGGTAGCCGCTGCCGCGTACGGTGCGGATCAGCCGAGGTGGTTTGTCGGTATCGCGCAGGCGCTGGCGCAGGCGGCTGACCGCCATGTCGACGATGCGGTCCAGCGGCATCGGCTCGCGGCCACGGGTGGCGTTGCCGATGGTGTCGCGGTCGAGGATCTGCTGTGGGTGGTCGAGGAACAGCTTGAGCAGGGCGAAGTCGGCGCCGGAGAGAATCACCTCCTCACCGTCGCGATGGAACAGCCGGTGGCTGACCGTGTCCAGGCGCCAGTCGTCGAAGGCCAGCACCGCACTGCCCGGCGCCGCCTGACCGAACTCGGCGCGGCGCAGCAGGGCCTTGATCCGCGCTTGCAGTTCGCGGGGGCTGAACGGTTTGCCCAGGTAGTCGTCGGCGCCCAGCTCCAGGCCGATGACCCGGTCGGTTTCGTCGGAGCTGGCGGTGAGCATGATGATCGGTACCCGTGCCTGGCGCGGATGCTGGCGTACCCAGCGGCACAGGCTGAAGCCGTCTTCGTCGGGCAGCATGACATCGAGGATGACCAGGTCGCAGGGGGTGGACTCCAGCGCGCGGCGAAAGCCCTTGCCGTCGGCTTCGGCATGCACCTGGAAGCCGGAGCGGCTCAGGTAGGTTTGCAGCAGTTCGCGGATTTCCTGGTCGTCGTCGACCATCAGGATCGATTTGCCGGCAGTGCTCAAGGTGGTCCTTCCTCTTGTTGATTGCAGGTCTTTTTGCCTGCTGTCGGGTGTTGCCTTCGGGGGCTGCCTTGCAGCCCATCGCGACACAAGGCCGCTCCTACAGAATGGCGCGGCCCCGTGTAGGAGCGGCCTTGTGTCGCGATGGGCCGCACAGCGGCCCCCTGCTACCTATCGGTTATCCAGCGCCTGCTGCAAGGCCACCCCGGCACCCAGCAACCCGGAAAACTCCGCCGTCACTAGCCAAACCGGTACGCCATCGAAATAGCCACTCATGCATCCCTTGTCGGAAAAACTGGCGGCAAACCCGCTGCGCACGAACAGCTCGGCAAAGCGCGGGATCACGCCGCCGACAATATAGACCCCACCCCGCGCGCCCAGCGTCAGAACATTGTTACCAGCGACCCGGCCGAGGAACCGGCAGAACTGCTCGATCACCGCCAGCGCCCGCGGCTCGCCGCCGAGCGCGGCATCGGTGATCTGTGCCGGGGTCTTGTGTCGGGGTGTGTCGCCGTCCAGCGCGCAGATTGCCTGGTACAGGCGCAGCAGGCCACCGCCACTGAGCACGGTTTCGGCGCTGACGTGGCCGATCTGAGCGTGAATCTGTTGGTGAATCGCCGCTTCGCGGGCATTGCCCACTGGCAGGTCGACGTGCCCGCCCTCCCCCGGCAGGGCATGCCAGTGCTGTTCGTCCAGGCGCAGCAGCGCGCCCACGCCCAGCCCGGTACCCGGGCCGATGACCAGGGCCGGCCGCGACAGGTCTGCCTGGCCTGGGCACACTTCGCGGAACTCGCCGGGGCGCAGACGGGTCATGCCCAGCGCCATGGCGGTAAAATCGTTGATCAGCAGCAGCCGCTCGACCTGCAATGTCTGGCAGAAGGCCACGCGGCTGAGGCGCCAATGGTTGTTGGTGAAGCGGAACTCATCGCCATCGACCGGCCCGGCCACCGCCAGGCAGGCAGCAGTCACGCCGCCGCGGGTAATGCCCAAGCCTTCAAGGTAAGCCTCGATGGCCTGTTCCGGGCTGGTGTAGTCCTCGGTGGCGAAGACCTTCACTTCGTGCAGCTGGTTGTCACGCCACAACGCAAAACGGGCATTGGTGCCGCCGATGTCGCCAACCAGCAGGTCCTTCATTTGAGGTTCTCCAGGGCCGAGGTGAACGCACTGGCGCCCTGCTCTGCCGGGCTGAACGCCATGCGCATGAAGCCGAACAGCTCGCGCCCGCAGCCCAGGTCGTTGCCCTGTGGCGCTGGCGGCAGGTCGCGGCTGGCCAGTTCTTCGGCCGACACCATTACCCGCAGCGTGCCTTCGACACCATCGACCCGCACCATATCACCATCGCGCACTCGTGCCAGCGGGCCGCCGTCATAAGCCTCGGGGCAAACGTGAATGGCCGCCGGGATCTTGCCCGAGGCACCGGACATGCGCCCGTCGGTCACCAGCGCCACCTTGAAGCCACGGTCCTGCAGCACGCCGAGGAACGGTGTGAGCTTGTGCAGCTCGGGCATGCCGTTGCAGCGCGGGCCCTGGAAGCGCACCACGGCGACGAAGTCACGCTCCAGCTCGCCGGCCTTGAACGCATCGGCCAGCGACTGCTGGTCGTGGAACACCCGCGCCGGGGCCTCGACCACCTGGTGCTCGGGGGCAACAGCGGACACCTTCATCACGCCGCGGCCAAGGTTGCCCTCCATCACCCGCAGGCCGCCTTCGGCCGAGAACGGCCGCGCCACCGGGCGCAGGATGCTTTCGTCCAGGCTGTGCTGCGGCCCTTCGCGCCACACCAGCTTGCCGTTGTCGAGGAACGGCTCCTGGGTGTAGCGGCGCAGGCCATGGCCGGCCACGGTGTTGACGTCTTCGTGCAGCAGCCCGGCATCGAGCAGCTCGCGGATCAGGAAGGCCATGCCGCCCGCGGCCTGGAAGTGGTTGATGTCGGCCTTGCCGTTGGGGTAGACGTGGGACAGGGTCGGTACTACCTCGGACAGGTCGGCCATGTCCTGCCAGGTCAGCTGGATACCCGCGGCCTGGGCAATCGCCGGGATGTGCAGGGTGTGGTTGGTCGAGCCACCGGTGGCGTGCAGGGCGACGATGGAGTTGACCAGCGCCTTCTCGTCGACGATTTCACCCAGCGGCATGAAGTTGCCGCTGGCCTTGGTCATGCGCGTGACCTGCTGCGCGGCCTCGGCGGTGAGCGCATCGCGCAGCGGTGTGTACGGGTTGACGAACGAGGCACCCGGCAGGTGCAGGCCCATCACTTCCATCACCAGCTGGTTGGTGTTGGCAGTGCCGTAGAAGGTACAGGTGCCAGGGCTGTGGTAGGACTTCATCTCCGACTCCAGCAGCTCTTCGCGGCTGGCCTTGCCTTCGGCATAGCGCTGGCGCACGTCGGCCTTCTGCTTGTTGGAAATGCCGGAGACCATCGGCCCGCCCGGAACGAAGATGGTCGGCAGGTGGCCGAAGCGCAGCGCCCCCATCATCAGGCCGGGGACGATCTTGTCGCAGATGCCCAGCATCAGCGCGGCGTCGAACATGTTGTGCGACAGGGCCACGGCGGTGGACATGGCGATCACTTCGCGGCTGGCGATGGCCAGCTCCATGCCCGGCTCGCCCTGAGTCACGCCATCGCACATGGCCGGCACGCCACCGGCGAACTGGCCGACCGAGCCGACCTCGCGCAGGGCCTGCTTGATCTGCTCGGGGAAGTGCTGGTACGGCTGGTGCGCCGAAAGCATGTCGTTGTAGGCCGAGACGATGGCCACGTTGGCCGCGTTCATCAGGCGCAGGGTCTGCTTGTCGTCGCTGCCGCAACCGGCCACGCCATGGGCGAAGTTGGCGCACTGCAGGCTGGCACGCATGGGGCCGTCACTGGCCGCGCCGCGAATCAGTTGCAGGTAGCGTTCGCGGGTGGCACGGCTACGTTCGACCAGCCGCTGGGTGACCTCAAGGATGCGCGGATGCATGTACTGGACTCCAGGCTAATTGTAAGGGCGGTTTACCGGGCATTTCCCCTCCAAACGATTGCGGCCTAGGCTCAAGGTAGAGGAGCCCGCTGCATCGGTGGAGGCACGTCGCCCAACCACTCGTTGTATGTTTAAACAAAATACTGCCACTAAAAAGGCTTGTTTTCTATCGGCAGGTGAATAATCTTGTAATTCCAACAACAAAACCGTTTCAGTGAAGCTCCTTTGTGCCACAGGTTTCACTCGGACTGCCAGAGGTACTGCCATGACCCTACGCATCGCCATCAATGGATTCGGCCGCATCGGGCGCAACGTCCTGCGCGCACTGTATACCCAAGGCTACCGCCAGGACCTGCAGGTCGTCGCCATCAACGACCTGGGCGACAGCGCCATGAATGCCCACCTGCTCAAGTACGACAGCGTGCACGGCACCTTCGACGCCAGCGTCGAGGCCGACCACGAAAGCCTCACGGTCAATGGTGACCGTATCGCGGTCAGTGCCATCCGCAACCCGGCCGAACTGCCCTGGAAAGCCGAGGCGATCGACGTGGTGTTCGAATGCACCGGACTGTTCACCGAGCGCGCCAAGGCCGCCGCACACCTGGCTGCGGGAGCTGGCAAGGTGATTGTCTCGGCACCGGCCAAAGGCGCCGATGCCACCGTGGTGTACGGGGTCAACCATGACATCCTGCGGGCCTCGCACCAGATCATTTCCAATGCCTCCTGCACCACCAACTGCCTGGCACCGATTGCCCAGGTGCTGCACCGCGAGTTCGGCATCGAACAGGGCCTGATGACCACCATCCATGCCTATACCAACGACCAGGTGCTGACAGATGTGTACCACGGCGACCCGTACCGTGCGCGCTCGGCGACCCAGTCGATGATCCCGAGCAAGACCGGCGCTGCCGAGGCCGTTGGCCTGGTGCTGCCGGAGCTGGCCGGCAAGCTTACCGGCATGGCGGTACGGGTGCCGGTGATCAACGTGTCGCTGGTGGACCTCACCGTCAACCTCAAGCGCGAGGCCACGGCCGAGCAGGTCAACCAGTTGTTCCTCGAGGCCAGCAAGCATTCCAGGGTATTGGGCTACAACGCCTTGCCGCTGGTTTCCTGCGACTTCAACCACAACCCGCTGTCGTCGATCTTCGATGCCAACCATACCCGGGCCAACGGGCGCATGCTCAAGGTGCTGGCCTGGTATGACAACGAGTGGGGGTTCTCCAACCGCATGCTGGATAACTGTCTGGCGTTGTGCCGCGCCCGCTGAGCTTCGGCACGCTCCCTGTAGGAGCGGCCTTGTGTCGCGATGGGCTGCGCAGCAGCCCCCTGCAATCTGTGCCACGGCCAAAATCCTGGGGCTGCTGCGCAGCCCATCGCGACACAAGGCCGCTCCTACATGGGACCGCGCAAGGCTGGGACTCACAATCTTTACCTTTTCCTAACATTTCCAGGCTTGACCTTCGATATGGATGATAAGCATTATCATTAACCTTTCGTCGGCCAGGTCCCCCAGTGAGTCAGTCCCGGTTCAACTCTGTCTTCCTCGTCCAGCGCCTTACACTGCTGCGCACCTTGCAGCGCATGGTGGGCAACCCCAACACGGCCGAGGACCTGCTGCAGGAAACCTACCTGCGGGTGTCCCGCGCCCTCGGTGAGCGGCCCATCGAACACATCGAACCGTTCGTGTTCCAGACCGCACGCAACCTGGCCCTCGACCACCTGCGCGCACGCAGGGTGCAATCGCGCATGCTGGTCGACGACGTGCCCGACGAGGTCCTGCACAGCGTGGCCGCGCCGGCCACCAGCAGCGAGGATGCGGCCCATGCCGAGCAGTTGCTCAAGCACCTGAGCATCAGCCTCAACCAGTTGAGCGAACGCCAGCAGCGCATCTTCATCCTCAGCCGCCTGCATGGCGCCACCTACCTGGAAATCGCCGAACAACTGAATGTTTCGCCCAGCACGGTACAGAAGGAACTGAAACTGATCATGGCGATCTGCATGGGTGTCGCCGACCGCCTCAAGTGAGGCAACGCAAAGCCCTTGCCACGCCCCGCCTCAGCCTTGATCATTCGCAAAAAACCATTCAAGGATTCACCGTGACCGACAGCCCCCCTCGCCCGTCACCCGCCGGGCCCAGCGCCCGTGCTCGTGCCATGGACGAGGCGCTGGACTGGCTGGTGCGCCTGCAATGCGCCGACGCCGAGGACACCCAGGCCTTCGAAGCCTGGCTGAGCGCAGCGCCGGAAAATGCCGAGGCCTATGTCGAGGCAGAAGCATTGTGGAACGGCGCACCGCTGCACCAGGTGGCCGTGCAGATGCATCAGCAACAGCGCCGCTCGTGGCGCGGGCGCCTGCGCAGCCACTGGAAACCCCTGGCCACGGCGGCGCTGCTGCTGGTCGGGCTGTTCACCCTCGGCAACCTGCCCATGCGCCTGCAGGCCGACCACCTGACGGTGGTGGGCGAGCGCCAGCGCCTGCAGCTGGAAGACGGCGCGAAAGTGCTGCTCAACACCAATTCGGCATTTGCCAGCGAGCAGCGTGACGGCCGCCAGATCGCCCGCCTGCTACAAGGCGAGGCCTATTTCCAGGTCCCCGAGGGCGCGCTGCTGCCATTGGAAGTGCAGGCCGGGCCATTGCGCGCGCAGGTGCGCGACACCGACTTTGCCGTGCGCTACCTCGACGGCGAGGCACAGGTGCGGGTGCAGCGCGGCGATGTCGACCTGCAGGGGGGCCGCGACCAGCGCATCCGCCTGAGTGCCGGCGACAGCATCAGCGTCGGCCCCCAGGGGTTCGGCCAGCGCCAGCGCCCCGACATGCACAAGGACCTGGCCTGGGTCGACGGCCGCCTGGTGTTCGAGAACTGCCCGCTGAGCCAGGTGCTGGCCGAGGTGCAGCGCTACTACCCGGGCTGGATCATCAACCGCAACGCGCAGCTGGAAGACATGGCGGTCACCGGCAACTACCGCCTCGACCAGCCGCTGGAAACCCTGCGCGCGCTGGCCCACATCACCTCGGCACAGCTGCATGAGTTCCCGGCACTGGTCATCCTGAACTGATCCGCAAATCTGAAACCCGACACGGTCCCTGTGGGAGCGGGCGTGCCCGCGAACACGGGCAACGCCCGTGCCATCCACCGCGGTGCCTGTTTCGCGGGCATGCCCGCTCCCACAGAAATCGCGATACCGATCGCCAGACCGCAATCCAACTTTTTTTACGCAGTCGCGCTACCCCGCCCGTCTCGTTATAGCCAATGCAACTGATTCTCGTTTGAAAACGAGGACAGCCATCACCTATAACAGTCCGCGCGTCAGGGAGCGCTTCCGATGTCCACAGGTCCTACCCGCCCCTCCACTCTTCCTCGCCATGGAGGGCAACTGCCCCTCCTGAGCCTTTCCCTACTGAGCCTCGCCCTGCTCGCCAGCGGCGCCATCAGCCTGCCGGCACTGGCCGCCGAGCCGGCACAGGCCAGCAGCCCGCGCATGGGCGACTACCGCTTCAGCATCGGCCAGCAGCCGCTGGTTTCGGCCATCAATGCTTTCAGCCAGGTCACCGGCTGGCAGGTCGGCTTCAGCGCCGAACTGGCCGACGGCGTGGCATCGCCAGGGGTGCAGGGTTCGCTGCCGCCGGAAGCCGCACTCAAGCGCCTGCTGCACGGCACCGGCCTGGGCTTTCGCAAGATCAGCAACGGCAATGTGGTGCTCGAACGCCAGGCCAGCGCCAATGTGATTGCCCTGCAGCAGGTGACCGTCAGCGCCACCCGCAGCGCCCAGGACGTCAGCCAGGTGCCGAGCACCGTCAGCGTGCAGACCCGCGAGCAACTGGACCGGCAGAACGTCAACAACATCCAGGACCTGGTGCGCTACGAACCGGGCGTGTCGGTAGCCGGCACCGGCCAGCGCAGCGGCCTCAACGGCTACAACATCCGTGGCATCGACGGCGAGCGCATCCTCACCCAGGTCGATGGGGTGTCGATCCCCGACAGCTTCTTCTTCGGCCCCTACGCCCAGACCCAGCGCAACTACGTGGACCCGGAGATCGTCAAGCGTGTGGAAATCCTCCGCGGCCCGGCTTCGGTGCTGTACGGCAGCAACGCCATCGGCGGCGCGGTGAGCTACTTCACCCTCGACCCGGACGACATCATCAAGCCCGGCAAGGACGCAGGCGCCCGCCTGAAGACCGGCTACAGCTCGGCCGACGAAAGCTGGCTGACCTCCGCCACCGTCGCCGGCCGCCAGGGCGACTTCGACGGCCTGTTGCACCTGAGCCAGCGCAACGGCCACGAAACCGAGACCCACGGCGGCCACAGCGGTGACGGCCTGGCCCGAACCGAAGCCAACCCGATGGACGTGCGCACCACAAACGTGCTGGCCAAGCTGGGCTGGAACTACGCCGACGACGCGCGCCTGGGTTTCACCTACGAACGCTACAAGGATGACCGCGACCAGAACATCCTCAGTGCGGTGGGCGGGCCGTTCATTCCTGGCTTTGGTGCCTCGGGTTACTACAAGGCGCGCAATGGCAACGACACCATCACCCGCGAACGCTTTGGCATCAACCATGAGTTCGGCCTGGATTCGCTGGTGGCCGACCATGTGAAGTGGAGCCTGAACTATCAGATCGCCAAGACCGACCAGCACACCGAAGAAGTCTACGCACCACCTGGCCGTCAGGTGCTGCGTACCCGCGACACCACCTACAAGGACCGCCAGTGGGTATTCGACGCCCAGCTGGACAAGGCCTTCAGCCTCGGCGCCACCGACCACCTGCTGACCTACGGCACCACCCTCAAGCACGAGAAGGTCACCGGTTCGCGCAGCGGCACTGGCACCTGCCTGGCCGTTGGTTCAGGTTGTTCTGCCGCTGGCGCCGAGCGCCCGGCAGACGGCCAGGCCCTGGTCAGCGACTTCCCGGACCCGACCGTGAACACCTACAGCTTGTTCGTGCAGGATGAAATCCGCTGGAACAACTGGACCTTCATGCCTGGTGCTCGTTACGACTACACGCGCATGGAGCCCAGGTTCACCGAGGAATTCCTGCGTGGCCTGGAGTCCAGCGGTACCGCACCCACCTCCCAGGACGACTCGGACAAGAAGTGGCATCGCGTCTCGCCCAAATTCGGCCTGACCTACGCCTTCAACGACAACTACACTTGGTATGGCCAGTACGCCGAAGGTTTCCGCACCCCGACTGCCAAATCCATGTACGGGAAATTTGAGAACATCGAGCAAGGCTACCGCGTCGAAGGCAACCCGGGCCTGGAACCGGAAAAAAGCAAAAGCTATGAAACCGGCCTGCGTGGCAACTTCGACGCCGGCAACTTCGACGTGGCTGTGTTCTACAACAAGTACCGCGACTTCATCGACGAAGACGCCGTACAAAGCGCCAACCTGGAGCAGACTTTCCAGGCCAACAACATCAAGCACGCCACCATCAAGGGTGCCGAGGTCAAGGGCCGCCTGAACCTCGACCACTTCGGTGCGCCGCAGGGCCTGTATACCCAAGGCTCGATCGCCTACACCTATGGCCGCAACGATGACACCGGCGAGCCACTGAACAGCGTCAACCCGCTCAAGGGCGTGTTTGGCCTGGGTTACGAACAACAGCACTACGGCGGCCTGCTGAGCTGGACACTGGTCAAGCGCAAGACCCGCGTCGACGACAGCACCTTCTACTCGCCCGACGGCTCGAGTTCCAAGTTCCGTACCCCCGGCTATGGGGTGCTGGACCTGACCGGTTACTACGAGATCACCGACGACGTGACCATCAACGCCGGCCTGTACAACCTCACCGACAAGAAGTACTGGCAGTGGGATTCGGTACGCAGCTACGACGGCCAGGGTGAAGCGGCCGTGACCCAGCCGGCCAACATCGACCGCCTGACCATGCCGGGGCGCAACTTCGGCATCAATGTGGTTTGGGATATCTGACCTGGATTATCGCTGACAGGTTTGTTTCGTCAGTGACGGCCTCTTCGCGGGTAAACCCGCTCCCACAGGTATTGCGCAGACCTCGGGGCTGTAATGTCCCTGTGGGAGCGGGTTTACCCGCGAAGAGGCCAGCACTACCAGCACAAATACCAGCTTTTTTTACTGTCCCACCCCCGCTGTTTCGTCTTGTCTCTAGACGCCCCTTTTCCAAGGACTGCCCCATGACCGACCGCCCAGCCCTGCGCTCCCAGCGCCTCAACCAGATCACCCACGCCCCCCACGCCGAACTGGATGCCCTGGTCAAAGCCCACGCGCCCTTCGACAGCCGCGAAAGCTTCGCCCGCTTCGTGGTCGCCCAGTACCTGTTCCAGGCCGAGCTGCAGGCTCTGTACAACGACCCGCAACTGATCGCCATCGTCCCCGACCTGGCGGAGCGCTGCCGCGCCGAACAGGCCCGCCTGGACCTCGCCGACCTCGACACCGAAGTACCGCCAGCCGTGCCGGGAGCCCTGCGCAACCCGAGCCTGGGCGAGGCAATGGGCTGGATCTTCGTCTCCGAAGGCTCCAAACTGGGCGCTGCGTTTCTGATCAAGCGTGCCGTGGCCCTGGAACTGTCCGACAGCTTCGGTGCCCGACACCTGGGCGAACCGGCCGGTGGCCGTGCCGAAGGCTGGAAGCAGTTCACCCGCATTCTTGATGGCCTGGCCCTGTCGGCCGAAGAGGAAGCCGCTGCCGAACGCGGCGCAGTTGCTGCCTTCGAGCGCTTCACCGAGCTGCTCAAGCACGCCTACGCCGCGGATGCCGCGCTGGTTTGACACGCCGTAGCCGGCCACCCTACCGGTGGCCGAACCGTTTTATGCAGTGAGACCATGACCCGACCCGCCCGCTCGAAACTCGCCCGCCTGCTGTATGCGCTCCTGGCTTACGTGAGCCTGGGCGTGGGCCTGGTCGCGATCGTCATTCCCGGCCTGCCGACCACCGAATTCATCCTGCTGGCCGCCTGGGCGGCCACGCGCAGTTCGCCGCGCCTGTCTGCCTGGCTGGAGAACCACCGGCTGTTCGGGCCGATCCTGCACAACTGGCGCAATGGCAAGGTGATCCAGCGCCGGGCCAAGGTCAGCGCGACCCTCAGCATGCTGCTGTGCGCGGGCCTGATGCTGACATTCCTGGAACACCGCTGGCCGGTGTTCCTGGCCATTGCCGGCATGACCCTGGGCAACCTGTGGATCTGGTCCCGCCCCGAGCACGCCCCCTGCCCTGCCCCGTCACAAGCTCAGCAGCCCTGAGTACAGGGCATAGGCCGCCAAGGCGGCACCTGCCAGCACGGCGGCGAAGATCAGCTTTTCCCAAGTGGTGAACAAGGTTTTTCCCTGCTCATGCTTGGCCCTGGCGAACAGGATCACGCCCGGCGCGTACAGCAGCGCCGACAGCAACAGGTACTTGAGCCCGCCGGCGTACAACAGCCACACGGCATACACCAGGGCAACCAGCGCCACCAGCAGGTCCTTGCGGCGCAGGGCCGGCTGCCCGGCGTAGGTTTCTGCACGCACCGCAAGCAGCACGGCGTAGGCCGCCGACCACAGGTAGGGCACCAGAATCATCGACGAGGCCAGGTAGATCAGGCTGGTATAGGTACCGGCAGAAAACAGCGTGATCAGCAGGAAGCCCTGGATCATGCAGTTGGTCAGCCACAGGGCGTTGGCCGGCACGTGATTGGCGTTTTCCTTGGCCAGGAAGCGCGGCATGGTCTTGTCCCGCGCCGTGGCAAAGAGGATCTCGGCGCACAGCAACGCCCACGACAGCAGCGCGCCAAGCAGCGAAATCGCCAGGCCGATACTGATCAGCAAGGCGCCCCAGGGCCCGACGATATGCTCCAGCACCGAGGCCAGTGACGGGTTCTGCAACCCGGCCAGTTCCGGCTGGGTCATCACCCCCAGCGACAGCACGTTGACCAGCACCAGCAGCGCCAGTACCCCCAGGAAACCGATCACCGTGGCCTTGCCCACATCCGAGCGGCGCTGGGCGCGCCCGGAATACACGCTGGCGCCCTCGATGCCGATGAACACGAACACGGTGACCAACATCATGTTGCGCACCTGCTCCAGCACGCTGCCGAACTGCGGGTTGCTCAGGCCCCAGATGTCACGGGTGAAGATATCGGCGCGGAAGGCGAACGCGGCGATCACCACGAAAATCAGCAACGGCACCACCTTGGCCACGGTGGTCACTTGGTTGATGAACGCCGCTTCCTTGATACCGCGCAGCACCAGGAAATGCACCGCCCACAGCAGCAGTGAGGCGCAACCGATGGCAATTGGCGTGTTGCCCTCACCGAACACAGGGAAATAAAAGCCCAGGGTGCTGAACAGCAGCACGAAGTAGCCGACGTTGCCCAGCCAGGCACTGATCCAGTAGCCCCAGGCCGAGGAAAAGCCCATGTACTCGCCAAAGCCGGCCTTGGCGTAGGCGTACACCCCCGAGTCCAGCTCTGGCTTGCGGTTGGCGAGGGTCTGGAACACGAACGCCAGGGCCAGCATGCCGACCGCGGTGATCCCCCAGCCGATCAGCACCGCCCCCACATCGGCACGCGCCGCCATGTTCTGCGGCAGCGAGAAGATCCCGCCACCAATCATCGAGCCGACCACCAACGCGATCAGCGCGCCCAGGCGCAGCTTCTGTCCCGGTTCGCTCATGAGCCTTCCTTTTTTTTGCGCGCTGTCATGGGCTTGAAACAGCCATGCGGGCCATATAAATGGTGTTACTTATAATGATCCTGATCAATGAAGCTATAGCACTAATAACTGCTTTGTCTATGTCACCCTTCGAGTAAAAACTAGCAGCTCCCGAGCAACTAGAAAAGAGTCCGATAAAACTCGAAATTCTTGTGAAAAATTTGCGAAAGCGGCAAAAGCGGCTAGCTTCAAGCATCGCAGGCTGAACAGAGCGTTTGCTCTAGAAGGACATGGAGGTGCCAGCGTGCAAGCCCTGCAGCATAAGTTGTCGGCACTCTCCAGGAGCTTCGTGAAGGAATTTTCCTACTTCACGTCGCCATGAACTGACCCAAGTCAGCGAATGGCAGCGGCGTCGGATTTACTCTGTCGTCAACTTTCTCCTGGCAGGAGTTGTTAAATGTCTGATTCATCCGGAAAACTAAAGCTCGGCGCGTTAGTTGCACTTGTCGTCGGTTCGATGATTGGTGGCGGGATCTTCTCGCTGCCGCAAAACATGGCTGCCAGCGCAGGGGTTGGCGCTGTGCTGATCGGCTGGGCGATCACCGCGGTCGGCATGCTGACCCTGGCGTTCGTGTTCCAGACCCTGGCCAACCGCAAGCCTGACCTGGATGGCGGGGTGTATGCCTACGCCAAGGCCGGTTTCGGCGACTACATGGGCTTCTCCTCGGCCTGGGGCTACTGGATCAGTGCCTGGCTGGGCAACGTCGGCTACTTCGTGCTGCTGTTCAGCACCCTGGGCTACTTCTTCCCGATCTTCGGCGAAGGCAACACCCCGGCCGCCATCATCGGCGCGTCGGTGCTGCTGTGGGCCGTGCACTTCCTGGTACTGCGCGGTATCAAGGAAGCGGCGTTCATCAACCTGGTCACCACCGTGGCCAAGGTGGTGCCACTGCTGCTGTTCGCCCTGATCTGCCTGTTCGCCTTCAAGCTCGACATCTTCACCGCCGACATCTGGGCCTTGGGCACACCAGAGCTTGGCAGCGTGATGAACCAGGTGCGCAACATGATGCTGGTCACCGTGTGGGTGTTCATCGGCATCGAGGGTGCGAGCATCTTCTCGTCGCGGGCGGAAAAACGCTCTGACGTGGGCAAGGCCACGGTCATCGGCTTCGTCACCGTGCTGCTGTTCCTGGTACTGGTCAACGTACTGTCGCTGGGCATCATGACCCAACCGGAACTGGCCAAGCTGCAGAACCCGTCGATGGCTGCCGTGCTGGAGCATGTGGTCGGCCACTGGGGCGCGGTGCTGATCAGCGTCGGCCTGATCATCTCGCTGCTCGGGGCCCTGCTGTCGTGGGTGCTGCTGTGCGCCGAGATCATGTTCGCCGCCGCCAAGGACCACACCATGCCGGAGTTCCTGCGCCGCGAGAACGCCAACCAGGTACCGGCCAACGCCCTGTGGCTGACCAACGCCATGGTGCAGATCTTCCTGGTGATCACGCTGTTCTCCAACAGCACCTACCTGTCGCTGATCTACCTGGCCACATCGATGATCCTGGTGCCCTACCTGTGGTCGGCAGCCTATGCCGTGCTGCTGGCAGTGCGTAGCGAAACCTACGAGCAGGCCTTGGCCGAACGGCAGAAGGACCTGGTGATCGGTGGTATCGCCCTGTTGTACGCCGTCTGGCTGCTTTACGCCGGTGGCGTGAAATACCTGCTGCTCTCGGCCCTGCTCTACGCACCTGGCGCGATCCTGTTCGCCAAGGCCAAGCGTGAGGTCGGCCAACCTGTCTTCACCAACGTGGAAAAACTGATCTTCGCAGCCGTGGTCATCGGCGCCCTGGTGGCAGCCTTTGGCCTGTACGACGGCTTCCTGACTCTTTGACCCACGTCTTCGTTCAACTGGAGGAATGAAATCATGTCCGCTGAAAAACAGAAGTACGGTGTCCACTCCGAAGCCGGCAAACTGCGCAAGGTCATGGTTTGCTCGCCGGGCCTGGCGCACAAGCGCCTGACGCCGAGCAACTGTGACGAGCTGCTGTTCGACGACGTGATCTGGGTCGACCAGGCCAAGCGTGACCATTTCGACTTTGTCACCAAGATGCGCGAGCGTGGCGTGGATGTGCTGGAGATGCACAACCTGCTGACCGACATCGTCCAGCAACCCGAGGCACTGAAGTGGATCCTCGATCGCAAGATCACCCCCGACACCGTCGGTGTCGGCCTGACCAATGAAGTGCGCAGCTGGCTCGAAGGCCTCGAGCCACGCCACCTGGCCGAGTTCCTGATCGGCGGCGTCGCCGGGCAGGACCTGCCGCAGAGCGAAGGTGCCGAGGTGGTCAAGATGTACAACGACTACCTGGGCCACTCCAGCTTCATCCTGCCACCGCTGCCCAACACCCAGTTCACCCGCGACACCACCTGCTGGATCTACGGCGGCGTCACGCTCAACCCGATGTACTGGCCGGCGCGACGCCAGGAAACCCTGCTGACTACCGCCATCTACAAGTTCCACCCACAGTTCACCAACGCCGACTTCCAGGTGTGGTATGGCGACCCGGACAAGGAACATGGCCAGTCCACCCTCGAGGGCGGCGATGTCATGCCGATCGGCAAGGGCATCGTGCTGATCGGCATGGGCGAGCGTACCTCGCGCCAGGCTATCGGCCAGCTCGCGCAGAACCTGTTCGCCAAGGGCGCCGTCAAGGAAGTGATCGTCGCAGGCCTGCCGAAATCGCGCGCCGCCATGCACCTGGATACCGTGTTCAGCTTCTGCGACCGCGACTTGGTCACGGTCTTCCCGGAAGTGGTGAAAGAGATCGTGCCGTTCATCATCCGTCCGGACGAAAGCAAGCCTTACGGCATGGACGTGCGCCGCATCAACAAGTCGTTCATCGAAGTGGTGGGCGAGCAGCTTGGGGTCAAGCTGCGCGTGGTGGAGACCGGTGGCAACAGCTTCGCCGCCGAGCGCGAACAGTGGGATGACGGCAACAACGTGGTGGCCATCGAGCCGGGCGTGGTCATCGGCTACGACCGCAACACCTACACCAATACCCTGCTGCGCAAGGCCGGGATCGAGGTCATCACCATCAGTGCCGGCGAACTGGGCCGGGGCCGGGGCGGCGGCCACTGCATGACCTGCCCGATCGTGCGCGACCCGATCGACTACTAACGACCATTACCCCCGGCCGCCCTCACAAAGCGGCGGCCGGTGTGCTCACCAAACTCAAGGAGAAAAGTCATGGCGTTCAATATTCACAACCGCAACCTGCTCAGCCTGGAACACCACAGCACCCGCGAACTGCGCTACCTGCTGGACCTGTCCCGCGACCTCAAGCGCGCCAAGTACACCGGCACCGAGCAGCAGCACCTGAAAGGCAACAACATCGCGCTGATCTTCGAAAAAACCTCTACCCGTACCCGCTGCGCCTTCGAAGTGGCCGCCTATGACCAGGGCGCCAATGTCACCTACATCGACCCGAACTCCTCGCAGATCGGCCACAAGGAAAGCATGAAGGACACCGCCCGCGTGCTCGGGCGCATGTACGACGCCATCGAGTACCGTGGCTTCAAGCAGGAAATCGTCGAAGAACTGGCCAAGTTCGCCGGTGTTCCGGTGTTCAACGGCCTGACCGACGAATACCACCCCACCCAGATGATCGCCGACGTGCTGACCATGCGTGAGCACAGCGACAAGCCGCTGCACGACATCAGCTACGCCTACCTGGGCGACGCCCGCAACAACATGGGCAACTCGCTGCTGCTGATTGGCGCCAAGCTCGGCATGGACGTGCGCATCGCCGCGCCCAAGGCGCTGTGGCCGCATGACGACCTGGTCGAGCGTTGCCGCAAGTACGCCGAGGAAAGCGGCGCGCGCATCACCCTCACCGAAGACCCGGTTGCCGCGGTCAAGGGTGTGGACTTCGTGCACACCGACGTGTGGGTATCGATGGGTGAGCCGATCGAAGCCTGGGGTGAGCGCATCAAGCTGCTCAAGCCGTATCAGGTGAATGCACAGCTGATGAAGTCCACCGGCAACCCGCGGACCAAGTTCATGCACTGCCTGCCGGCGTTCCACAACTCCGAAACCAAGGTAGGCAAGCAGATCGCCGAACAGTACCCGGACCTGGCCAACGGTATCGAAGTGACCGACGACGTCTTCGAGTCGCCGGCCTGCATCGCCTTCGAGCAGGCGGAAAACCGCATGCACACGATCAAGGCGATCCTGGTGTCGACACTGGCTGACCTGTAAAGGCTGACTCGGCAAGCCGGGCAACCCGAAGCCCTGTGGGAGCGGGTTTACCCGCGAATGCGTCAGTAGCACCAGCCGTGTTGCATGGGCTGACGCTTTCGCGGGTAAACCCGCTCCCACAAGGGGGCGGCGATACCGGTCGAGAGCAGCGCTCCCTTCTTTCGTTAAAGGACATTCCCCATGCGTATCGTTGTTGCATTGGGCGGCAACGCCCTGCTGCGTCGCGGCGAGCCCATGACCGCTGACAACCAGCGCGCCAATATCCGCACCGCCACCGAACAGATCGCCAAGATCCACCCAGGCAACGAGCTGGTCGTCGCCCACGGCAACGGCCCGCAAGTTGGCCTGCTGTCGCTGCAGGGCCTGTCCTACAAGCCCGACGAGGCCTACCCGCTGGACGTGCTGGGTGCCGAGACCGAGGGCATGATCGGCTACATGATCGAACAGGAACTGGGTAACCTGCTGGCCTTCGAGGTGCCGTTCGCCACCCTGCTGACCCAGGTCGAAGTGGACGCCAACGACCCCGCCTTCAAGGACCCGACCAAGTTCATCGGCCCGGTCTATGGCAAGGAAGAGGCCGAGCGCCTGGCCAAGGAAAAGGGTTGGGTGGTCAAGGCCGACGGCGACAAGTACCGCCGTGTGGTGGCCAGCCCGAAACCCAAGCGCATCTTCGAGATCCGCCCGATCAAGTGGCTGCTGGAAAAGAGCAGCATCGTGATCTGCGCCGGCGGCGGCGGCATCCCCACCATGTACGATGAGAACCGCAAGCTCAAGGGCATCGAGGCGGTGATCGACAAGGACCTGTGCTCGGCCCTGCTGGCAGAACAGCTGGACGCCGACCTTCTGATAATCGCTACCGACGTCGATGCGGCCTATATTGACTGGGGCAAGCCCACGCAAAAGGCCATTGCCCAGGCCCACCCCGACGAACTCGAACGCCTCGGCTTTGCCGCCGGCTCCATGGGGCCGAAGGTGCAGGCGGCCTGCGACTTTGCCCGCAACACCGGCAAAGTGGCAGTGATCAGTTCGCTGGAGAACATCGAAGACATCGTCAAAGGCACCGCCGGCACGCGGGTTTCCACCGCGAAGCCGGGGATCAGCTACCGTTGAATGCAGTAGGCGGGCGCCAGCGCCCGCCATTTTCGACCTTCCAAAGGAGCTTGCCATGGCCCAGTACCAGCCCGGTCATGTACACATCGAGCGCACCGCGCTGAACCAGAACGACCACAGCTATGACCTGAACATCGAATACGAGGCAGTGTCGGACCCCAAGGAAGGCAGAGGCATCCAGTTCAAGATGCATGGCAGCATCGAAGGCAAGCCAGTGGAAGAAAAGTTCTTCCTGGCCAAGGACCAGGTGTTGCCCAGCTTCCTCATGCAACTGAGCCGAAGGGCGCAGTCGTACCTGCCGTCACCGAAGAAATTCGAGAGCCTGGGTTCGCCGCACAAGCTTTATGACCATATGTTCGCGGACATTCGCGAAAAGCTGGATGTGAAGTCGGGCGATCCGATCAAGCCTGAACATCTGGAGTGATTTCAAGAACCGGGGGCTGCTTTGCAGCCCATCGCGACACAAGGCCGCTCCTACAGGGATCGCGCCAATTTCGGGCGTGGCGCTGTACCTGTAGGATCGGCCTTGCGTCGCGATAGGGCCGCAAAGCGGCCCCGACAATGTTGAGGCATACTACCGCCCTCCCCCAGCCACAACCGCACCCTCCCCATGCGCATCCACGTCAGCTTCATCGACCGCGTCGGCATCACCCAGGAAGTCCTCGCCCTGCTCGGTGCCCGCAACCTCAACCTGGACGCCGTGGAGATGGTCCCGCCGAACGTCTACATCGACGCCCCTACCCTCAGCCCCGCCGTGCTCGAAGAACTGCACGACGCGCTGTTCGAGGTACATGGCGTGCAATCGGTGGACGTGGTCGACATCCTCCCTGGCCAACGCCGGCACCTGCAGCTCGATGCCCTGCTGGCGGCGATGAGCGACCCGGTGCTGGCCGTGGACAGTGCCGGCAAGGTGCTGCTGGCCAACCCGGCGCTGATCGAGCTGTGCGGCCGCGAATCGGCCGGGCGCTCGGTGGGTGAACTGTTCGGCGACCCGGCACTGCTGCAGGCCCTGCTGGACAACAACTTCCACCTGCCCATGCGCGAGATGCAGCTCAACGGCCAGAGCCTGCTGCTGGATGCCATGCCGATCACCAACGCCGGTGGCCTGCTGACGCTGTACCCACCCACGCGCATGGGCGAACGCCTGTCGGCCATGCACCACGACCATGCCGAAGGCTTCGATGCCCTGCTCGGCGAGTCACCGGCCATCCGCACCCTCAAGGCCCGCGCCTTGCGCGTGGCGGCGCTCGATGCACCGCTGCTGGTGCATGGCGAAACCGGCACCGGCAAAGAGCTGGTAGCCCGCGCCTGCCACGCCATCAGCAGCCGCCACGCGGCGCCATTCCTGGCCCTGAACTGCGCCGCGCTGCCCGAGAGCCTGGCCGAGAGCGAACTGTTCGGCTACGCCCCCGGCGCCTTCACCGGCGCGCAACGGGGCGGCAAGCCCGGGCTGATGGAGCTGGCCAACCAGGGCACGGTATTTCTCGATGAAATCGGCGAGATGTCGCCATACCTGCAGGCCAAGCTGCTGCGTTTTCTCAGCGATGGCAGCTTCCGCCGGGTGGGTGGCGACCGCGAAGTGAAGGTGGATGTACGCATCATCAGCGCCACCCACCGCGACCTGGAGCGCATGGTCGCCGAAGGCAGCTTCCGCGAAGACCTGTTCTACCGCCTGAACGTGCTCAACCTGCAAGTGCCACCGCTGCGGGACCGTGGCCAGGACATCCTGATGCTGGCGCATTTCTTCATGCAGCAGGCCTGCACGCAGATCCAGCGCCCACCGTGCCGGCTGACCCCGGCCACCCATTCGGCACTGCTGGCCAACCCTTGGCCGGGCAATGTGCGCCAGCTGCAGAACGTGATATTCCGCGCCGCAGCCATCTGCGAGGGCAACCTGGTGGATATCGGTGACCTGGACATCGCCGGCACCTCGGTGGCCCGTGGCCTGGACGGCGAAGTGGCCAGCCTGGAACAGGCCGTGGGCGATTTCGAGCGCGAGCTGCTGCAACGCCTGTACGCCAGCTACCCATCGACGCGGCAACTGGCCGGGCGCTTGCAAACTTCACATACCGCCATTGCGCAGCGCCTGCGCAAATATGGAATACCGGGCAAAGCCTGATACCTGCCAGATAGCGTCAACGGGGCTGCTACGCAGCCCATCGCAGGCAAGCCAGCTCCCATAGGTACGGCGTTGCTCTCGAGGTTGTCACGGTAATTGTGGGAGCTGGCTTGCCTGCGATGGGCCGCAAAGCGGCCCCTGATAGTTATTGTAATAATCCGGTTGTTATTCAGGCTTTTCCTACGCCAGTGAAAGATACTCTCCCACGGATGCCTCGTAGAATGGTGACAGTGTATTCCCACCTGTCACCCCACTTGTCCGCCCCATAGCGGGAAGTGGTCCGCTACTGGATATAACGAGAGCACCTGATGTTTGAACTCGATTTTTACGGGACGCTTGTAGCCGCCTCTTTGGTACTGTTATTGGGACGCGGCCTGGTCGCGCGTATTGGTTTCTTGCGCACTTACAATATTCCGGAACCTGTCGCTGGCGGCCTGGTAGTGGCCTTGGCGTTCCTGGCGTTGCGCAGTTTCGATATCCACGTGCAATTCGATACTTCACTGCAAACCCCTCTGATGCTGGCATTCTTCGCTACCATCGGCTTGAGTGCAGACTTCGCCAGCCTGAAAAAAGGTGGCCGCGTGGTGACCGTGTTCCTGCTGGTGGTAACCGGCTTGCTGCTGGTCCAGAACGCCATGGGCATCGGCCTGGCAACGGCACTGGGGCTCGACCCGCTGATGGGTCTGCTGGCTGGCTCCATCACCTTGTCCGGCGGCCACGGTACAGGCGCTGCGTGGGGGGCCACTTTCACCGAAAAGTTTGGCCTGGCGTCGGCCTCCGAACTGGCAATGGCATCAGCTACCTTCGGCCTGGTACTGGGTGGCCTGATTGGTGGTCCGGTCGCCCGGTTGCTGATCAAGCGGGTAACGACACCTGGTATCGAAGAAGCAGCACCACAACTGCCCAAAGGTTTCGAACAACCGGACAAGGAGCGCCTGATTACACCGTTTTCATTTATCGAAACACTGGCGCTGATCGCTGTCAGTTTGCTGGCGGGCTCGTTACTTAACGGTTTGCTGAAAGGCACTGCGTTTGAACTGCCAACGTTCGTTTGCGTGTTGTTCGTGGGCGTGGTGTTGCGAAACGGCCTTTCGGCGCTCGGCTTTTATCAAGTCTTCGAGCGGGAAGTCTCGGTATTGGGCAATGTGAGCTTGTCGTTATTCCTGGCCATTGCCTTGATGTCGCTCAAGTTGTGGGACCTTTCAGCGCTGGCATTACCGTTCTTTGCATTGCTCGCCGCACAGACATTGGTCATGGCACTGTTCGCGATATTCGTCACGTTCCGGGTCATGGGCCGCAACTATGATGCAGCGGTACTGGCTGCCGGGCACTGTGGTTTCGGCCTGGGCGCAACGCCTACGGCAATCGCCAACATGCAAGCGGTGACCCAGCGCTACGGAGCCTCGCGCATTGCCTTCCTGGTGGTGCCGATGGTGGGGGCGTTCTTCATCGACATCATCAATGTCATCGTCATCAAGCTGTATCTGGCGCTGCCCTGGTTTGCCTAGATCGAGGTCAGGCCATGTTCCAGGGCGTATTTCACCAGTGCCGCAGGCGTATCGATGTTGAGCTTGCGCCTGATGCTAAGCCGGTAGGTTTCGACTGTTCGAACACTGATATCCAGCTCTCGGGCCATTTTCTTGTTGTTGTGCCCCTTGGCGATCATTGACAGCACTTGCAGTTCACGGGGTGTCAGCTCGTGCTCGTCCCGGTTGCTCCCGGCGAGCTTGCGAGTGATTTCCGAGCTGTAGAAGCGTCCTCCCGCAGCGATGGCCTCGATGGCCGCGATAAGCTCTGCGGAGGGCGCGTTCTTCAGCACGTAACCTAGCGCTCCGGAACTGATGGAAGTGCGCACGTACTCCTGGTTGTCGTACATGCTCAGCATGAGGATCCTGATATCCGGGTAGAGCTCGCGCAGCTTGCGCGTGAGCTCCAACCCATTCATGTCCTGAAGCCCTACATCGACCAGGAGGATGTCCAGTTCAGTGCTTGCTACCAGCTCGATTGCCTGGGCCGCTGACTCGGCCTGGCCGACCACCTCGAAATGCGGGATCGCGCACAGCAGAGCCTTGACGCCATCACGCACAAGGACGTGGTCGTCGACCAGGGCGATTCTGACCGGATGGGTTGCGCTCATGGGGGCCTCGAGGTTTGGAGTGGCAAAGCTGCTCAGCTGATCGTAACCGGTATCTGCACCTGTAGTTCGGTACGGCCGTAAGAGGATGCAATGTTGACGCTACCCGAGTGGTGCTCCACTCGTTCGCGAATGTTCCTCAGGCCGATACCGTGGCATTCGTCTGCTGCGCGGGTGTCGAACCCTACCCCGTTGTCCTCGACACGCAACACGATCATGCCCTGCTGTTGCGTGACGGAAACGATCGCTGCAGTGGCTTTGGCATGACGTTCCACGTTCGCCAGGGCCTCTTGAATGATGCGGAACAGCGTCAACCTGAGGCTGGTATCGATGTCCGCCGCATCCATTCCACATTCATACTGAGTGTGAATCGAAGTACGTTGCTCGAACTCACTGACATGTTGCTCAATGGCAGGCGACAACCCCAACGTGTCCAGAAGCGAGGGGCGCAGATCATGGGAAATGCGGCGTATCTCACCGATCGCCGCGCCAAGTCTGCAAGTACCTTTGCGCAGGTTCTCCAGGCCCTCGCTTCGGCCGTTGGCCAGTTCGATAGCGGCCAGCTCATACTGGAACTTGATCGACACCAGCTCCTGGCTGATCCCGTCATGCAGTTCACGCGAAACCCGCGAGCGCTCCTCCTCCTGCAGGTTCACGATCCGCTGGTTGAGCGTGGAAAGCTTTCGGTCCGCCAGGCGATGTTCACTGACGTTCAGCATCAGGCCACCGGTAAAAATCACCAGTACGGCAATCAACGAGAACGAGGCGATCGCCAGAACCGTGGTCAGTACCCCGGTAGCGACTTCTTGCCGGGACTTGCGGGTCGCCACCTCCACATCGTCGATGTATATGCCTGTGCCAAGCATCCAGCCCCAACGGTCCAGCATCACGACATAAGACAGTTTCCCGGTAATCTGCCCGGAAGAAGGCTTCTGCCAGTCGTACAGCTGGTATCCATCACCCTCCCTGGCGCTCTTGAGTAGCGCCTGGATGACCGGCAGCCCGTTCTTGTCGGTCAGCGCAATGAGTTGCTTGCCAACCAGCTCGGACTGCCTCGGGTGCATCAGGTTCTTGCCCTGCTGGTCGTACACGAAGAAGTAGCCGTCGAGGCCGAAGTTGGCTTGGGACAGGATCTCCAGTGCACGCTGCCGAGTTGCTTCATCATCGGTGCTGCCTTCATACAACGGCGCGATGAGGCTCATCGCCAGGCCCAGGTAGTTTTTCAACTCGGCCTTCTTTGCTGCCATGATGCTGCTTTCAACCAGGCGTGCCTGTTCCTCCTCCAGCTTGCGGCTCTGGGCAAACACGAGGACACAGATGAACAGGACCGAAAGGATGAGTGGAAGCACACTGAGGGTGACGATCTTGTGCTTGAGTTGCATGGTCATTTCCAATGCAGGAGCGGGCCGGCAGCAGCACTATGCCTGCTGCCGGCCCTCCAATGCGAGAGCACCACGATGAACGTTGCGCCTGCCTGGGCTTGTCAGCGCTCAGCAGCAACGAACAGGGCGTCCCTTCCCACCACCGTAACGTGCCTCCTGTCGCTCCCGGAAAAACGCCTCGTAGGACATCAGCGGTTTTTCCGGGTGCTTGAGCTGCATGTGCTCCACATAGGCGTCGTAGTCTGGCATGCCGACCAGCATCCGGGCGGCTTGCCCCAGGTACTTACCCATCTTGCTCAGGTCATTGAACATTCCGGGCGCCCCCTCAGGCGTCCGGCTGTGGCTGGAACGGTGATTCCTTGTCGGTGCGCTCGGGCATGACCCAGGCACGGCGCCCAACCTTCACGGCAAAACAAAGAATGCTCAGGACCACCAACAGGAACAGTGCTGTCAGCGTCGCGTTGGTATAGGCATTGAACACTACGTGCTGCATTTGCATCAGATCCTTCGCAGGCGCCAGTACCTGGCCTGCAGCGGCAGCATCACTGTACTTCTTGGCAAGCGCCAGGAAGCCCATCGAGGGGTCCTTGTCCAGCAGCTTGATGAGACCAGCCGTAGTGGTGCAGATCAGCAGCCAGACGGCTGGAATCAAGGTAACCCAGACGTATCGCTGACGCTTCATGCGGATAAGCACCACACAGCCGAGCATGAGCGCGATCCCGGCCAGCATCTGGTTGGAGATGCCGAACAGCGGCCACAGGGTGTTGATGCCACCCAGCGGGTCGATCACCCCTTGGTACAGCAGCCAGCCCCACATGGCCACGCAACCTGCGGTAGCGATCAGGTTCGCCGTCCAGGAGTCGGTCTTCTTCAGTGCCGGCACGAAATTGCCGAGCAGGTCCTGCAGCATGAAGCGCCCCGCACGGGTGCCGGCATCGACGGCAGTGAGGATGAACAGTGCCTCGAAGAGAATTGCAAAGTGGTACCAGAACGCCATGGTGTTCTCACCTGGCAGCGCCTGGTGGAGGATCTGGGCAATCCCCACGGCCAAGGTCGGCGCTCCACCGGCGCGAGCCAGGATGGTGTGCTCGCCAATGTCGGCGGCAGTCTGTTGCAGGATCTCCGGCGTTATGGTGAAGCCCCAGCTGCTCACGGTAGCCGCCACGGTCGCGACATCGCCACCCACCACGGCGGCCGGGCTGTTCATGGCGAAGTAGATCCCAGGTTCGATGACCGATGCCGCGACAATGGCCATGATCGCGACAAAGGACTCCATCAGCATCGCGCCGTAGCCGATGTAACGGGCATGACTTTCATTGGCCAACAGCTTGGGTGTGGTACCCGAGCTGATCAACGCGTGGAAGCCAGACACCGCGCCGCAAGCCACGGTAATGAACAGGAAGGGGAACAGGGCGCCCTTCCAGACCGGGCCCGTGCCATCGATGAAGTGGGTAACGGCTGGCATTTTCAGGTCGGGGGCGATGACCAGGATGCCGATTGCCAGGGCGACGATGGTCCCGATCTTGAGGAAGGTCGAAAGGTAGTCCCGTGGCGCCAGGATCAGCCATACGGGCAGTACCGCGGCAACGAAGCCATAGCCGATGAGCATCCAGGTAATCTGCAACCCGGTGAAGGTGAACGCAGGCCCCCAGACTGGGTCGGCGGCGACCAGGCCACCGCACCAGATGGACGCCAGCAGCAGGACCACGCCGATCACGGAGATCTCACCGATACGCCCTGGGCGCAGGTAGCGCATGTAGACGCCCATGAACACTGCAATCGGCAACGTGGCCATTACCGTGAACATGCCCCAGGGGCTCTCCGCCAGCGCCTTGACCACGATCAGCGACAACACCGCGAGGATGATGATCATGATCAGGAAGGCACCGAACAAGGCGATGGTACCGGGGATGGAGCCCATCTCTTCGCGTACCAGTTCGCCCAGGGAGCGACCATTGCGACGGGTGGAGATGAACAGCACCATGAAGTCCTGGACAGCACCCGCCAGGACCACACCGGCGATCAGCCAGAGCGTGCCGGGCAGGTAGCCCATTTGTGCTGCGAGCACCGGGCCAACCAGAGGGCCCGCGCCGGCAATGGCAGCAAAGTGGTGCCCGAAGAGAATGTGCTTGTTGGTCGGTACGTAGTCCAGGCCGTCGTTGTTGAGTACGGCGGGCGTGGCGCGTGCGGCGTCCAGTTGCATCACTTTGTTGGCGATGAACAGGCTGTAGTAACGGTAGGCAATGAGGTAGATGGCAACTGCTGCGGTCACGATCCAGAGGGCGTTGATGGCTTCGCCCCTGCGTAGGGCAAGCGTGCCCAGCGCAAATGCACCAAGCAAGGCAACGGCAAACCAGGCAATTCGGGTAGCCAGTGTGGTCATCGAATTTTCTCCTGTCGCGGGTGGTAAACCTGCGACGGCTTTTGTTGTTGTATGTGTCCGGATAAGGACGGCGACACTTTCGCCATCCTGGGTCCACAAGAAAATTCGCAGTACTACGGGCGCGATCTACGTAGAACTACGTAGACCGGGCATCGCAAAAAGGGCTGCCTGAAGGGCTGGCGGCTGAAACTCGCGCCCTGCAGCCAGGGTCGTATTGATTTAAATACAGCGTATTCAAATCGATACACATCCATTCGGATACGGCTGTGCAAGGGTTTGATCCCCAAACCCTTTTCCATCCCCCACCCGCTGTAGCGTTTTCATTCCACAAGAATGACAAAATGATTACGCAAAATAACTAACATATTGATTTATAACGATTTTTAACGATTGGCCGCATTTTTGCTAAGGGAATCCCAACCCCAAGAGCGCGGAGCCACTGCGCCTAACGCCCTGCTTCCCGAGGATTCCCCATGAGCGAGTTGCGTTTCACTGAAGATCACGAATGGCTGCGCGTCGAAGCCGATGGCAGCGTCACCGTGGGCATCACCGCCTACGCCCAGAACGCCCTTGGCGATGTGGTTTTCGTGCAACTGCCAGAGTTGCAGCAGTATGAGAAAGGCAGCGAAGCGTCCACCGTCGAGTCGGTCAAGGCCGCCAGCGGTGTGTACATGCCCCTGACCGGCGAAGTGGTCCAGATCAACGACCAGCTCGAAGACAGCCCGGAACTGGTCAACGAAGACCCGATGGGCGAAGGCTGGTTCTTCCGCTTCATTCCCGCCGACGCCAGCGCCGTGGCCGCCCTGCTCGACCAGGACGCCTACGACCGCCTGATCAAAGCCAACGACGACGCCTGAGGAACCCCGCCATGACCATCAACCTCGGCACCGCCAACGAATTCATCGCCCGCCACATCGGCCCGCGCGCCGCTGACGAGCAGGCCATGCTGGCCGCCCTCGGCTTCGACTCGCTGGAAGCCATGACCGCCGCGGTCATTCCCGACAGCATCAAAGGCACCAGCGTGCTCGGCTCGCACGACGGCCAGAGCGAAGCCGACGCGCTTGCCGCGCTCAAAGCCATCGCCGGCAAGAACCAGCTGTTCAAGAGCTACATCGGCCAGGGCTACTACAACACCCACACTCCGGCGCCGATCCTGCGCAACCTGCTGGAAAACCCGGCCTGGTACACCGCCTATACCCCGTACCAGCCAGAAATCTCCCAAGGCCGCCTGGAAGCGCTGCTGAACTTCCAGACCCTGATCAACGACCTGACCGGCCTGCCGATCGCCAACGCCTCCCTGCTCGACGAAGCCACCGCTGCGGCCGAGGCCATGACCTTCTGCAAGCGCCTGTCGAAGAACAAGGCCAGCCACGCCTTCTTCGCCTCCGTGCACTGCCACCCGCAAACCCTCGACGTGCTGCGCACCCGTGCCGAGCCGCTGGGCATCGAGATCGTGGTCGGCGACGAGCGCGAGCTGGGCGATGTCAGCGCCTTCTTCGGCGCCCTGCTGCAGTACCCGGCCAGCAACGGTGAAGTGTTCGACTACCGCGAAGTGGTCGAGCGCTTCCACGCCGCCAACGCCCTGGTCGCCGTGGCCGCCGACCTGCTGGCCCTGACCCTGCTGACCCCGCCGGGCGAGTTCGGCGCCGACGTGGCCATCGGCAGCGCCCAGCGCTTCGGCGTGCCACTGGGCTTCGGTGGCCCGCACGCGGCCTACTTCTCCACCCGTGACGCGTTCAAGCGCGACATGCCGGGCCGCCTGGTCGGCGTGTCGATCGACCGCTTCGGCAAGACCGCCCTGCGCCTGGCCATGCAGACCCGCGAGCAGCACATCCGCCGCGAAAAGGCCACCAGCAACATCTGCACCGCCCAGGTGCTGCTGGCCAACATCGCCAGCATGTTCGCCGTATACCACGGCCCGGCCGGCCTCAAGCGCATCGCCGAACGTACCCATGCCCTGACCGCGATCCTGGCCGCCGGCCTGAAGACGCTGGGCGTGAAGGTGGTGGGCGCCAGCGCCTTCGACACCCTGACCCTGGCCACCGGCAGTGCCACTGCCAGCCTGCATGACAGGGCGCGCGCCCAGGGCATCAACCTGCGCCAGATCGACGCCGCCCACGTGGGCCTGTCGCTGGACGAAACCAGTAGCCAGGCCGATGTCGAGGCCCTGTGGCAGCTGATCGGTGGCGACCAGGCCCAGCCGGACTTCAACGCCCTGGCCGCCAGCACCGGCTCGCTGCTGCCTGCCGCCCTGCTGCGCCAGTCGGCCATCCTCGCCCACCCGGTATTCAACCGCTACCACAGCGAAACCGAGCTGATGCGCTACCTGCGCCGCCTGGCCGACAAGGACCTGGCGCTGGACCGCAGCATGATCCCGCTGGGCTCGTGCACCATGAAGCTGAACGCCGCCAGCGAAATGATCCCGGTCACCTGGGCCGAGTTCGGCAACCTGCACCCGTTCGCCCCGGCCGAGCAGAGCCAGGGCTACCTGCAGATGACCACCGAGCTGGAAGCCATGCTCTGCGCCGCCACCGGCTATGACGCCGTGTCGCTGCAGCCCAACGCCGGCTCCCAGGGCGAGTACGCAGGCCTGCTGGCCATCCGCGCCTACCACCGCAGCCGTGGCGAAGGCCACCGCGACATCTGCCTGATCCCGTCGTCGGCCCACGGCACCAACCCGGCAACCGCGCACATGGCCGGCATGCGCGTGGTGGTCACCGCCTGTGATGCCCGCGGCAACGTCGATGTCGAGGACCTGCGCGCCAAGGCCATCGAGCACCGCGAGCGCCTGGCCGCGATCATGATCACCTACCCGTCGACCCACGGCGTGTTCGAGGAAGCGATCGGCGAAATCTGCGCGATCATCCACGACAACGGTGGCCAGGTGTACATCGACGGCGCCAACATGAACGCCATGGTCGGCCTGTGCGCCCCGGGCAAGTTCGGCGGCGACGTATCTCACCTGAACCTGCACAAGACCTTCTGCATCCCGCACGGCGGTGGCGGCCCGGGCGTCGGCCCGATCGGCGTCAAGTCGCACCTGGCGCCGTTCCTGCCCGGCCACGCGCAGCTGGAAAACACCGAGGGCGCGGTTTGCGCCGCGCCGTTCGGCAGCGCCAGCATCCTGCCGATCACCTGGATGTACATCCGCATGATGGGCGGTGCCGGTCTCAAGCGTGCCTCGCAGATGGCGATCCTCAACGCCAACTACATCGCCCGTCGCCTGGAAGAGCACTATCCTGTTCTGTATACCGGCGGCAATGGCCTGGTGGCCCACGAGTGCATCCTCGACCTGCGCCCACTGAAGGACACCAGCGGCATCAGCGTCGACGACGTGGCCAAGCGCCTGATCGACTTCGGCTTCCACGCCCCGACCATGTCCTTCCCGGTGGCGGGCACGCTGATGATCGAACCGACCGAAAGCGAGTCCAAGGAAGAACTGGACCGCTTCTGCGACGCGATGATCCAGATCCGCGAAGAAATTCGCGCGGTCGAGAACGGTAGCCTGGACAAGGACGATAACCCGCTGAAGAACGCCCCGCACACTGCGGCCGAGCTGGTTGGCGAATGGGCCCATGGCTACAGCCGCGATCAGGCGGTGTACCCGCTGCCGAGCCTGGTGGAAGGCAAGTACTGGCCACCGGTCGGCCGGGTCGACAACGTGTTCGGCGACCGCAACCTGGTGTGCGCCTGCCCGTCGATCGAGAGCTATCAGGACGCCTGATAGCCCTTCCCCCGCCATCTGGCTTGGGTGGCGGCCTGTGGGAGCGGGTTTACCCGCGAATGCGATGGTGGCTCTACCGCCGCATTCGCGGGTAAACCCGCTCCCACAGGGTTCACCGTCCGCCCAATCAACCTGGCAGGAGGTCACCATGTCTTTGAGCGTCTTCGACCTGTTCAAGATCGGCATCGGCCCCTCCAGCTCGCACACGGTCGGCCCGATGCGCGCCGCCGCGCGCTTCGCCGAAGGGCTGCGCCGTGATGGCCTGCTCGCCCGCACGGTCAGCGTCAAGGCCGAGCTGTACGGCTCGCTCGGCGCCACCGGCAAGGGCCACGGCAGCGACAAGGCCGTGCTGCTGGGCCTTGAAGGCGAACACCCCGATGTCATCGACACCGACACCATCCCTGCCCGCCTGCAGGCCATCCGCGACAGCGGTCGGCTGAACCTGCTCGGCGAGCACAGCATCGCGTTCATCGAAAAGCAGCACCTGGCGATGATTCGCAAGCCGCTGGACTACCACCCCAACGGCATGATCTTCCGCGCCTTCGACGAGGCCGGCCTGCAAATCCGCAGCCGCGAGTACTACTCGGTGGGCGGCGGTTTCGTGGTCGACCAGGACGCTGCCGGCCACGACCGCATCGTCGAGGACAGCACACCGCTGACCTACCCGTTCAAGACCGCCAAGGAGCTGCTCGGCCATTGCACCGGGCAAAACCTGTCGATCAGCCAGGTAATGCTGGCCAACGAGGCGGCCTGGCGCCCCGAGGCGGAAACCCGTGCCGGGCTGCTGCGCATCTGGCAGGTGATGCAGGACTGCGTCGAAGCCGGTTGCCAGCATGAAGGCATCCTGCCGGGCGGGCTCAAGGTCAAGCGCCGGGCACCGGCGTTGTACCGCCAACTGAGCCGCAACCCGGAAGCCAGCCTGCGCGATGCCCTGTCGGTACTCGACTGGGTCAACCTCTATGCCCTGGCAGTGAACGAGGAAAACGCCTACGGCGGGCGTGTGGTCACCGCGCCGACCAACGGCGCGGCGGGCATTGTCCCGGCGGTGCTGCATTACTACATGCGCTTCGTACCGGGAGCCAACGAGGACGGGGTGGTGCGGTTTCTGCTCACCGCCGCGGCCATCGGCATCCTGTACAAGGAAAACGCCTCCATCTCCGGCGCCGAAGTAGGCTGCCAGGGCGAGGTCGGCGTGGCCTGCTCGATGGCCGCCGGGGCGCTGTGCGAGGTGATGGGTGGCACCGTGCAACAGGTGGAAAACGCTGCCGAAATCGGCATGGAACACAACCTGGGCCTGACCTGCGACCCGATTGGCGGGCTGGTCCAGGTGCCTTGCATCGAGCGCAACGCCATGGGCTCGGTGAAGGCGATCAACGCGGTGCGCATGGCCTTGCGCGGCGACGGGCAGCACTACGTGTCGCTCGACAAGGTCATCCGCACCATGCGCCAGACCGGCGCCGACATGAAAAGCAAATACAAAGAGACCGCCCGTGGCGGCCTGGCCGTCAACATCATCGAATGTTGACCCGACAACAACAGCAAGGAGTCACCGATGTCCGAAACACTGCTCAAGACCCCACTGCACGCCCTGCACCTGGAACTGGGTGCGCGCATGGTGCCGTTCGCCGGCTATGACATGCCGGTGCAGTACCCGTTGGGCGTGCTCAAGGAACACCTGCACACCCGCGAGCAGGCCGGCCTGTTCGATGTCTCGCACATGGGCCAGATCACCCTGCGCGGCAGCGATGCCGCCAAGGCCCTGGAAAGCCTGGTGCCGGTGGATATCATCGACCTGCCGGTGGGCATGCAGCGCTATGCCATGTTCACCAATGAGCAAGGCGGCATCCTCGACGACCTGATGGTCGCCAACCTGGGCGACGACACGCTGTTCCTGGTGGTCAACGCCGCCTGCAAGGACCAGGACCTGGCCCACTTGCAAGCGCACATCGGCAGCCGTTGCGAGGTACAACCGCTGTTCGAGCAGCGCGCCCTGCTGGCCCTGCAAGGCCCGGCGGCGGTCAAGGTGCTGGAGCGCCTGGCCCCGGAAGTGGCCGGCATGACCTTCATGCAGTTCCGCCCGGTGAAACTGCTGGGTGAAGACTGCTTCGTCAGCCGCTCGGGCTACACCGGCGAAGACGGCTACGAAATCTCGGTACCGGCACATGCCGCCGAAGCCCTGGCCCGCCGCCTGCTGGCCGAGCCGGAAGTACAGCCGATCGGCCTGGGTGCGCGTGACTCACTGCGCCTGGAAGCCGGCCTGTGCCTGTATGGCCACGACATGAACACCGAAACCACGCCGGTGGAAGCCAGCCTGTTGTGGGCCATTTCCAAGGTTCGCCGTGCCGATGGCGCGCGTGCCGCCGGTTTCCCGGGTGCCGAGGCCATCTTCGCTCATCAGCGCGATGGTGTGGCGCGCAAACGTGTGGGCCTGTTGCCGCAGGAGCGTACCCCAGTACGTGAAGGCGCGGATATTGTCGATGCACACGATAAACCTGTAGGCAAAGTGTGCAGCGGCGGCTTTGGCCCGACACTCGGTGCACCTGTAGCAATGGGTTATATCGATAGTGAACATAGCGCTATCGACACCTCATTGTTTGCCGTGGTGCGCGGCAAGAAGGTTGCCTTGAAAGTCAGCAAAATGCCTTTCGTGGCACAACGTTACTACCGGGGCTGAAGCCGCTTTGTGAAGGTTGCGGGCAGGTTCGACATATTCGTTTTCGAACCTGTCCAATAACTTTTGAACATGGCGCCAGGCCAGGCGCCATGCCGTTTCCGACAAATCGGTCGGTTATCGGCAAACGGCCGATTTTCCATACGACCAAGGGCTTGTTTTTCGCTCGGGAGTTGGCGTAGAGTCACTGCACTGTGTTTGCATGGGTCGCAACAGTTCGTGACCTGGGCCAGTAGCCGCAATCTGCTACAACCCGTTCGACGTCTCTTACTTTCCTGCAACCCAGCCCAGTAATCTTTTGCTTCCTTTATTGCAAAAGAAACTGTCATCAAAATTCAAGCTTCATAGGAAATAAGACAATGGCTGAGCGTCAGAACGGTACCGTCAAGTGGTTCAATGACGAAAAAGGTTACGGCTTCATCACCCCAGAAAGCGGTCCGGATCTGTTCGTGCACTTCCGCGCTATCGAAGGTAACGGCTTCAAGAGCCTGAAAGAAGGCCAGAAGGTCACCTTCGAAGCAGTCCAGGGCCAGAAAGGCATGCAGGCTGACAAAGTTCAGGTCGCCGGCTAAGCCGAACCCGACTTCGAGAAAAGCCCCTGCCAAGTGCAGGGGCTTTTTTTTGCCCGTAGAATAGCGGCTTCGTCTTCTGGAGCCGTTTTGCATGTCCAAGCCTCTGCTCACACCCCAGGGTGATTTTCCGCCGGTCGGCCTGGGCCGGCGCCTGGCGGCGATGTTCTACGACTTCCTGCTGTGCACGGCGCTGCTGATCGTGACCGCCGGTGCCTACAAGATGATCCAGATGGCGATCATCGGCGAAGCCCGCATGCGTGAGCTGACCGAGGCTGGCGCACTGGACGGCGACCCGCTGTTGTCCACCGTGTTGCTGTTCGTCCTGTTCGGTTTCTTTGCCAAGTTCTGGACCCATGGCGGGCAGACCCTGGGCATGCAGGTGTGGGGCGTGCGGGTGCAGAACGCCGATGGCACAGCCATCAGCCTGTGGCAGGCGCTGCTGCGCTTCGTGGTGTCGATTGCCTCGTGGCTGTGCCTGGGGCTGGGGTTTTTCTGGGTTTTGATCGACAAGCGCCAGCGGGGCTGGCATGACATCTATTCGGAAAGCCAGCTGGTGCGGGTGCCGAAGCAGAAGAAATGAACTGAGACCTGTATTGCCTGCTCCGGCCTCTTCGCGGGTAAACCCGCTCCCACAGGTACAGCACAGGCATCACGGCCGGTGCGATTCCTGTGGGAGCGGGTTTACCCGCGAAGGGGCCAGCACAGCCGAACACCCATGAAAAAGCCGACCCTGAGGCCGGCTTTTTTTTGTACAGCTCAGGCCATCAACCTGCCCGGCGCAACAACCACACACCGGCCAGCGCGCAGATGCCTGCCGGGATCACCACCGCCAGCAGCGGCGGGAAGCCGAACACCTGGCTCGAAGGCCCCAGCAGGTCCTGGGCGATGCGGAACACGAAGCCCACCAGTACACCGGTGAACACGCGCTGGCCAAGGGTTACCGAACGCAGCGGGCCGAAGATGAAGGAAATGGCCATCAGCACCAGCGCCGCGGTCACCATCGGCTGCAATACCTTGGTCCAGAACGCCAGCCAGTAACGGGCATTGTTCAGGCCCTGGTCGGACAGGTAGTGGATGTAGTCCCACAGCCCGGTGATGGACAGCGACTCCGGCGCCAGGATCACGGTATTGAGCAGCTGCGGCGTGAGCGAAACGTCCCAGCGCTCCTGCGGCGCGGTCACCACTTCGGTGTGGTCGCCACGGAAGAAGGTGGTGCGCACGTCGCTGAGCATCCAGTGGTCGTCCTGGTACTGTGCACGGCGGGCGAAGCTCGAGGTGACGATCTTGCGCTCGCTGTCGAAGCGGTAACGGGTCACGCCCAGCAGCAGGCCGTTGGGCTGCACGGCGTTGATGTGCACGTACTCCTCGCCCTGGCGGTGCCACATGCCGCGCTTGGAGCTTTGCGCATCACCACCACCCTGGGCCAGGGAACGGTCGGCCTGGGCCTTGTTCTCGGTCACCGGCGCCACGTACTCGCCGATCAGCAGGCCGACCAGCATCAGTACCAGCATCGGCTTCATCACCGCCCAGACGATGCGCCCGATGGAAACCCCGGCAGCACGCATGATGGTCAGTTCGCTGCTGCTGGCCAGGCTGCCCAGACCAATCAGGCAGCCGATCAAGGCGGCCATCGGCAGCATTTCGTACAGCCGCCGCGGTGCGGTCAACAGGACGAAGTTGCCCGCCTCCATCACCGTGTAGGTGTCACTCAGGTCGCTCATCTCGTCGATGAAGGCGAACAGCGAAGCCAGGCCGAGGATGATCCCCAGCACGGCGAGGATGGCCAGCAGCACGCTCTGGCCGATGTAGCGGTCGAGCTTACCCATGGGCCACCTCCGCACGACGGGCGGCGCGCTTGAGACGCAGCGGCTCCCAGTACATCAGGCCCAGGCCGATCAGCAGGAACAGGCCGTGGACCCACCACATGCCCAGGGCGATCGGCAATTTGCCCTTCTCGAGGGCGCCACGTACGGAAATCAGCATTGTCAGGTAGGCCATGTACAGAAGAATTGCCGGCAGCAGCTTGAGGAAGCGGCCCTGGCGCGGGTTGACCCGGGACAGCGGCACCGCCAGCATGGTGACGATGAACACCAGGATCGGCAGCGACAGCCGCCATTGCAGCTCGGCGCGCTCACGCAGGCCTTTCTTGCCGATCAGCTCGGAAGTGGGGATGGCTTCGCGATCGGTCACTTCCTCGGCGACTTCCGGCTTGGGCAGCAGCACGCCGTAGGTGTCGTACTTGATTGCACGGTAATCGGCCTGGCCCGGGTTGCCGTCGTAACGGTAACCGTTTTCCAGCACCAGATAGCGGTTGCCGTCGGCCTGGATTTCCTGGTGGCCTTTTTCGGCAACCAGCACCGACGGGGCGCGGTCCTTGGTCTTGTCCTGGTTGAAGCGCTTCTCGGAAATGAACACCCCGGCCAGGTTGATGCGGTCGTCCGACAGCTCTTCGGTGTAGGTCACCCGCGAGCCGTCGCGCAGGGTCTGGAAGCGGCCCGGCACCAGGGTGTCGAACTCGGTCAGGGCATCCTGCTGGCTGATGATCTGCTGCACCTGGGCAACACCCAGCGGCGCCAGGCTCAGGCTAAGCCAGGCCACCAGCAGGGCGACCAGGGCGGCCGGTGCCATGGTCAGGCCCAGCAGGCGCTGCTGGCTCATGCCGGTGGCCGACAGCACGGTCATCTCGCTTTCCAGGTACAGGCGCCCGTACGCCAGGAGAATGCCGAGGAACAGCCCCAGAGGCAGGATCAGCTGCAGGAAGCCCGGCAGACGGAAGCCCATGATCAGGAACAGCACGCTCGGGTCGAGCACACCCTGGGCAGCCTGGGCCAGGTACTTGATGAAGCGCCCACTCATGATGATCACCAGCAGCACGGCGCTGACGGCGCTCAAGGTCACCAGGACCTCGCGGGACAGATAACGAAAGACGATCAAACCAGACACTCCTGGGTTGTCAGGGCGGACTGCCAAGCAATGGCGCCAGACAATGACTTAGTACAGCCAAGACCAATGCCGGTTCGCCAAAGGCGAACCTCCATGTAAAGTGCGCGCATTATCCTGTGATTGACCGCCCCTGTCACTTCGCCGCGCATGAAGGCGCATAACGGGGTTGTCAGCACGCTTGCCGCAGGCTCAAACTGGCAGCTTTTCCGCTGGCGCGCGACGACGCGGCCAGGCCTGTCCAGAGCGCTGGAACACACAGCGCCGACTGTATCGATCATTCGGGGATCCTGACATGGAACTGGTTGTAAAAAGCGTAGCTGCTGCATCCGTAAAAACCGCCACCCTGGTCCTCCCGGTAGGTGAAAACCGCAAGCTCGGCGCCGTGGCCAAGGCTGTCGACCAGGCCAGCGAGGGCGCCATCAGTGCCGTGCTCAAGCGTGGCGACCTGGCCGGCAAGCCGGGCCAGACCCTGCTCCTGCAGAACCTCGCGGGCCTGAAGGCCGAGCGCGTGCTGCTGGTGGGCAGCGGCAAGGACGAAGCCCTGGGCGACCGCGCCTGGCGCAAACTGGTCGCCAGCGTCGCCGGCGTGCTCAAGGGCCTGAACGGCGCTGACGCAGTGCTGGCCCTGGACGACATCGCGGTCAGCAACCGCGATGCCCACTATGGCAAGTACCGCCTGCTGGCCGAAACCCTGCTCGACGGCGAATACGTGTTCGATCGCTTCAAGAGCCAGAAGGCCGAGCCGCGCGCCCTGAAGAAGGTCACCCTGCTGGCCGACAAGGCCGGCCAGGCCGAGGTCGAGCGTGCCGTCAAGCATGCAAGCGCCATCGCCACCGGCATGGCTTTCACCCGCGACCTGGGCAACCTGCCGCCCAACCTGTGCCACCCAAGCTTCCTGGCCGAACAGGCCAAGGACCTGGGCAAGACGCACAAGGCGCTGAAAGTCGAAGTGCTGGACGAGAAGAAGATCAAGGACCTGGGCATGGGCGCGTTCTACGCCGTCGGCCAGGGCAGCGACCAGCCACCACGCCTGATCGTGCTCAACTACCAGGGCGGCAAGAAGGCGGACAAGCCATTCGTGCTGGTGGGCAAGGGCATTACCTTCGACACCGGCGGCATCAGCCTCAAGCCTGGTGCCGGCATGGACGAAATGAAGTACGACATGTGCGGTGCCGCCAGCGTGCTCGGCACCCTGCGTGCGGTGCTCGAGCTGCAGTTGCCGGTCAACCTGGTGTGCCTGCTGGCCTGCGCCGAGAACATGCCGAGCGGCGGCGCCACCCGCCCGGGTGACATCGTCACCACCATGAGCGGGCAGACCGTGGAAATCCTCAACACCGACGCCGAAGGCCGCCTGGTGCTGTGCGACACCCTGACCTACGCCGAGCGCTTCAAGCCGCAGGCAGTCATCGACATCGCCACCCTGACCGGTGCCTGCATCGTCGCCCTGGGCAGCCACACCACCGGCCTGATGGGCAACAACGACGACCTGGTCGGCCAGTTGCTCGACGCCGGCAAGCGCGCCGACGACCGTGCCTGGCAGCTGCCGCTGTTCGATGAGTACCAGGAGCAGCTGGACAGCCCGTTCGCCGACATGGGCAACATCGGCGGACCGAAGGCCGGCACCATCACCGCCGGCTGCTTCCTGTCGCGCTTTGCCAAGGCCTACGACTGGGCGCACATGGACATCGCCGGCACCGCCTGGGTCAGCGGTGGCAAGGACAAGGGCGCCACTGGCCGCCCTGTGCCCCTGCTGACCCAGTACCTGCTGGACCGCGCTGGCGCCTGACGCCATGAAGCCGGTGGCGCCCCGCGCGCCACCGGCCGGCGATACCACCATGAGCAAAGTCGATTTCTACATCCTGCCCACCGACTCGCTGTCGGCGCGGCTCGATTTCGCCTGCAAGCTGTGCGAAAAGGCCTGGCGCCTTGGCCACCGGGTCTACCTGCATTGCCAGGACGCCGAGCAGCGCAGCGAGCTGGACCAACGCCTGTGGCGCTTCAAGGGTGAGGCCTTCGTGCCCCACGACCTCGCGGAGGTACATGCCGATGCCAGCGTGGCATTGGGCCTGGCCGCCGACAGTGCAGGCGACCACCACGACCTGTTGATCAACCTGGGCGCCGGCGTACCGGCCTTCGTCGGCCAGTTCGAGCGGGTGGCCGAAATAGTCGTTGAAGAGCCTGGCATCCGCCAATCGGCCCGTGACCGATTCCGTTTCTACCGTGAACAGGGCTATGCTCTGCAAGACCACCGCTTACAGCGACTTTGACGACGATGGACAAGCCCTCCCCCCTGCCCGATTCCGCCCATCTGCTCGATGACCTCGAGTCGATACGCCAGTTGCTTGGCGACGCCGACCTGCAACCGCCGCTGCTGACCGAGACGGTGGAGCAGATCCCGTTGCTGCTGGAAGAAGCGCCCGGCAACCATGTGCCTGCGGCCGAACCGGTAGCTGCCGAACCCGAAGATGACCCGCAGACCCGCCGCCAGGACACCCTGCTGCACCTGGAAAGCGAACTGCGTGCGGCGGCGCAGATGATCATGCAGGACGTGATCAACGACTTCACCCCGCACATCGAGAACGAGATCAAGCGCCGGCTGGATGCGCGGATCGAGCGGTTGATCAAGCGTTCCGAGTAAAACCGAAATTCGGCGGTGCCTTCTTCGCGGGTAAACCCGCTCCCACAGGACCGGCGCAAGTCTCAAAGCTTGCGCAGCTCCTGTGGGAGCGGGTTTACCCGCGAATAGGCCGTCCCTGCCTGCCAGATAGCAGCAGCTTGTCGCCTGCGGCCCCCAGCTTGGTTATACTTCCCGGCTTTCCCGAATAAATGCACAGGGTCCCGCCGCGCATGGATAAGACCTACCAGCCGCACGCCATCGAAACTTCCTGGTACAACACCTGGGAGTCCGAGAACTATTTCGCCCCACAAGGTGCAGGCGAGTCCTACACCATCATGATCCCGCCGCCGAACGTGACCGGCAGCCTGCACATGGGCCACGGGTTCAACAACGCGATCATGGACGCCCTGATCCGTTTCCGCCGCATGCAAGGCCGCGACACCCTGTGGCAGCCAGGCACCGACCACGCCGGTATCGCCACCCAGATGCTGGTCGAGCGCCAGCTCGAGGCCAAGGGCCAGAACCGGCATGACCTGGGCCGCGAAAAGTTCCTGGAAAAGGTCTGGGAATGGAAGGACCAGTCCGGTGGCAACATCAGCCGTCAGATCCGCCGCCTGGGCTCGTCGGTCGACTGGAGCCGCGAGCGCTTCACCATGGACGACGGCCTGTCCGAAGCGGTCAAGGAAGCCTTCGTGCGCCTGCATGAAGACGGCCTGATCTACCGTGGCAAGCGCCTGGTCAACTGGGACACCAAGCTGCACACGGCCATCTCCGACCTCGAAGTGGAAAACCACGACGAGAAGGGCCACCTGTGGAACCTGCGCTACCCACTGGCCGACGGCGCCAAGACCGCCGAAGGCAAGGACTACCTGGTAGTCGCCACCACCCGTCCGGAAACCCTGCTGGGTGACGCCGCCGTGGCGGTCAACCCGAACGACGAGCGCTACCAGGCACTGATCGGCAAGTTCGTCGTACTGCCGCTGGTCGGCCGCCGCATCCCGATCATCGCCGACGACTACTGCGACCCCGAGTTCGGTACCGGCTGCGTGAAGATCACCCCGGCCCACGACTTCAACGACTACGAAGTCGGCAAGCGCCACAACCTGCCGCTGCTGAACATCTTCGACAAGAACGCCTTCGTGCTGGCCAGCGCGCAGGCCTTCAACCTCGACGGCAGCGTCAACGAGCAGGTGGACACCCGCCTGCCGGCCCAATACGCCAACCTCGACCGCTTCGTCGCGCGCAAGCAGATCGTCGCCGACCTGGATGCCCAGGGCCTGCTGGTGAGCATCGACGACCACGCGCTGAAAGTGCCGAAAGGCGACCGTTCGGGCACCGTCATCGAGCCATGGCTGACCGACCAGTGGTACGTTTCAACCAAGCCGCTGGCAGAACCTGCCATCGCCGCCGTGGAAGATGGCCGCATCCAGTTCGTGCCCAAGCAGTACGAGAACATGTACTTCTCCTGGATGCGTGACATCCAGGACTGGTGCATCAGCCGCCAGCTGTGGTGGGGCCATCGCATCCCGGCATGGTACGACGAGGCCGGCCAGGTCTATGTCGGCCGCAACGAGGAAGAAGTGCGCGCCAAGCACAACCTGGGCGCCGACGTGGTCCTGCGCCAGGACGACGACGTACTCGATACCTGGTTCAGTTCGGGCCTGTGGACCTTCTCTACCCTGGGCTGGCCGGAACAGACCGAGTTCCTCAAGAAGTTCCACTCCACCGACGTGCTGGTGACCGGCTTCGACATCATCTTCTTCTGGGTTGCGCGCATGATCATGCTGACCATGCACCTGATCAAGAACGAGGATGGCACCCCGCAGGTACCGTTCAAGACCGTGTACGTGCACGGCCTGGTACGTGACGGCCAGGGCCAGAAGATGTCCAAGTCCAAGGGCAACGTGCTGGACCCGCTGGACATCGTCGACGGCATCACCCTCGACGCCCTGCTGGAAAAACGCACCAGCGGCATGATGCAGCCCAAGCTTGCCGAGAAGATCGCCAAGCAGACCAAGGCCGAGTTCCCCGAAGGTATCGCCAGCTACGGCACCGACGCCCTGCGCTTCACCTTCTGCTCGCTGGCCTCCACCGGCCGCGACATCAAGTTCGACATGGGCCGCGTCGAAGGCTACCGCAACTTCTGCAACAAGATCTGGAACGCCGCCCGCTACGTGCTGGACAAGGGCGAGGATTGCGGCCAGAACGGCGAAGCCTACGAGCTGTCGCTGGCCGACCGCTGGATCATCTCGCAGCTGCAGCGTACCGAAGCCGAAGTGACCCGCCAGCTGGAGCAGTTCCGCTTCGACCTGGCCAGCCAGGCGCTGTACGAGTTCATCTGGAACCAGTACTGCGACTGGTACCTGGAGCTGTCCAAGCCGGTGCTGTGGGACGAGAACGCCCCGGTCGAGCGCGCCCGTGGCACTCGCCGCACCCTGGTGCGCGTGCTGGAAGTGGCGCTTCGCCTGGCACACCCGTTCATGCCGTTCATCACCGAAGAAATCTGGCAGCGCATCGCGCCGCTGGCCGGCATCGAAGGCAAGACCATCATGCTGCAGCCATGGCCGGTGGCCAATGAAAGCCGCATCGATGCTGCCGCCGAAGGCGACATCGAGTGGCTCAAGGAGCTGATGGTCGGCCTGCGCAACATCCGCGCCGAAATGAACATCGGCCCGGGCAAGCCGCTGCCGCTGTTCCTGAAGAACGCCAACGCCGACGACCAGCGTCGCCTGCAGGAAAACGAAGCCCTGCTGAAGAAGCTGGCCAAGGTCGAATCGTTCACCGTACTGGGCGATGCCGACGAAGCCCCGCTGTCAGCCACCGCCCTGGTCGGTGACCTGCAAGTGCTGGTGCCAATGGCCGGCCTGATCGACAAGGATGCCGAGCTGGCGCGCCTGAACAAGGAAATCCAGCGCCTGCAGGGTGAAGTGGCTCGCGTGGGTGGCAAGCTTTCCAACGCCGCCTTCGTCGACAAGGCACCACCTGCCGTGATCGAGAAGGAACGCGCCAAGCTGGCCGAGTCCGAACAGGCCCTGGCCAACTTCACCGAGCAGCATGCGCGGATTGCAGCGCTTTAATCACTAGAGAAAAAGCTGGGGCCGCTTTGCGGCCCTTTCGCGACACAAGGCCGCTCCTACAGGGACGGCGCCGGTCTGAAGGGCGCCGCTATTCTGTAGGAGCGGCCTTGTGTCGCGAAAGGGCTGCAAAGCAGCCCCAGGCTCTATCAGCCACCGCTCGTATAGGGCTGGACACTGCCATGACCCCGAACAAACCCACCCTGCACCCGCGCAACCGCCACCAGGGCCGCTACGACTTCCCCAGCCTGATCAAGGCCCACCCTGACCTGGCGCGCTTCACCATCACCAACCCCCACGGCAAACCCAGCATCGACTTCGCCAACCCCGAGGCCGTGCGGGTGTTCAACCGTGCCCTGCTGAAGGCCCAGTACGGCATCCAGCACTGGGATATCCCCGCAGACTACCTGTGCCCGCCGATTCCCGGCCGCGCCGACTATATTCACGTGGCCGCCGACCTGCTGGCCGACGACAATGCCGGCGAGATCCCCAAGGGCGCCCAGGTGCGGGCGCTGGACATCGGCGTGGGGGCCAACTGCATCTACCCGCTGCTGGGCCACAGCGACTACCGCTGGCGCTTCCTCGGCTCGGACATCGACCCCGTGGCCCTGGCTTCGGCCAAGGCCATCGTCCAGGCCAACGGCCTGGGCAAGGCCATCACCCTGCGCCAGCAGGCCAACCGTGCACACATCCTCAGCGGCCTGCTGCAGGAGGGCGAACGCTTCGACCTCACCCTGTGCAACCCGCCCTTCCATTCCTCACGCGACGAAGCCACCCGTGGCAGCCAGCGCAAGTGGAAGAACCTCGGCAAGCAGGACCCCAAGCGCAAGTTGCCGGTGCTCAACTTCGGCGGCCAGAACAACGAACTGTGGTGCGAAGGCGGCGAAATCCGCTTTGTCAGCCAACTGGTCAGCGAAAGCGTGCAGTACGCCGAGCGGGTACTGTGGTTCACCAGCCTGGTGTCCAAGGCCAGCAACCTGCCGGGGATCGAGGCTGCGCTCAGGAAAGCGGGCGCCAAGGCCGTGCGCATCAGTGAAATGGGCCAAGGGCAGAAGCAGAGCCGCATGGTCGCCTGGAGCTTCCACGACGACGCCGCACGCCAAGCCTGGCACGCCAGGCGTAAAACCCAGGCATGAAAAAACCGCGCCCGGGCAAGCCGGGCGCGGTTTCGTCAAAGCTTCAACAATTACTTGTTGATGGCGTCGGTCAGCACTTTGGCTGGAACGAACTTGACGACTTTCTTGGCAGCGATTTCGATGGCAGCGCCAGTCGAAGGGTTGCGGCCGGTACGGGCAGGACGCTCAGCGACTTTCAGCTTGCCGATGCCTGGCAGAGTGATTTCAGCGCCGTTTTCCAGCTGGTCGGCAACGATCTGGCCCAGTTGCTCCAGAGCGTTCTTGGCGGTGGCTTTTGGCGCGGCGATCGATTCGGCGATGTCGGCAATCAGTTGGTCTTTGGTCAATGCCATGGTGGTGTTCCTTCCCTATCAAATTCGATGGTTATGCAGCGGACTACGACGTTATCGGGCCAGCCCCTGAAAGTGGAGGGCCGCGCCAATCGCGTATGTAGATACGTAAATCGACGTTTGGTTCGACACGACGACAGCACGCTGCCAGCAATGCGCCACACAAGGGGCGCAAGACCGCGCAAAGCTACCACAGGAACGGATAAATATCCGCTGCGCGCTTCGATTTAATGCAGGTTTTTCGGGGGTTTTAGCCTAAAACGCACAAATTTGAACAAAAAACGAACAACCGGCATTTCCGCCAACATCCGGCCACTGCACCACCTTGTGTCTAGGGTAAACTGGACGACTTTTGCAGCTCGCCGAGAATTCCATGCCAATCCGTCATTGCATCGTTCACCTGATCGACAAAAAGCCCGATGGCAGCCCCGCCGTGCTGCATGCCCGCGATTGCGAACTGGCCGCCTCCGACGCCATCGAAAACCTGCTGGCCGACCTCAATGACAGCTACAACGCCAAGCAAGGCAAGGCCTGGGGCTTTTTCCACGGCGAGTCCGGCGCCTACCCACTGAGCGGCTGGCTGAAGCAGTACCTGGACGAAGAAAAGGACTTTACCGCCTTCAGCCGCGTGGCCGTGGAGCACCTGCAGAAGCTGATGGAAGAGTCCAACCTGTCCACCGGCGGCCACATCCTGTTTGCCCACTACCAACAAGGCATGACCGAATACCTGGCGATCGCCCTGCTGCACCACAGCGAAGGCGTGGCGGTGAACGCCGAGCTCGACGTGATGCCTTCGCGCCACCTCGACCTTGGCCAGCTGCACCTGGCGGCGCGCATCAACCTGTCGGAGTGGAAGAACAACCAGAACTCCAAACAGTACATTTCGTTCATCAAGGGCAAGAACGGCAAGAAGGTCTCGGACTACTTCCGCGACTTCATTGGCTGCCAGGAGGGCGTCGACGGCCCGGGCGAAACCCGCACCCTGCTCAAGGCCTTCAGTGACTTCGTCGAGAGCGAAGACCTGCCGGAAGAGTCTGCCCGCGAAAAAACCCAGACCCTGGTCGAGTACGCCACAACCCAGACCAAACTGGGTGAGCCGGTCACGCTGGAAGAGCTGTCCAGCCTGATCGACGAGGACCGGCCCAAGGCGTTCTACGACCACATCCGCAACAAGGACTACGGCCTGTCGCCGGAAATCCCCGCAGACAAGCGCACCCTCAACCAGTTCCGCCGTTTCACCGGCCGTGCCGAGGGGTTGTCGATCAGCTTCGAAGCGCACCTGCTGGGGGACAAGGTCGAGTATGACGAAGAGGCAGGGACCTTGATCATCAAGGGCCTTCCGACCACCTTGGTGGATCAGTTGAAGCGGCGCAAGGACTGATGGCCCCGGGGCTGCTGGGCAGCCCATCGCCGGCAAGCCAGCTCCCACAGGTACTGCACAGGCCTGAGGTCCATGCAGTCGAAGTGGGAGCTGGCTTGCCGGCGATGGGGCGCGAAGCGGCCCTAATTAGCAGCCACTACTGCGCCATAGGAGGCCACCAACGCCTCCTTCGCCGACTTGCGCAGCCGCTTCACCAGCCGCTCCTGGCGTAACGCCTCGCCCTTGTCCGGCCATTGCTCCACATACACCAGCGCCTGGGCCGGGCTGGTCTTGAAGTAGCGCGCGCCCTGCCCTTTCTGGTGCGCCAGAAAGCGCCGCTGCGGATCATCGCTGATACCGCAATACAGCGATCCGTTGGCAGCCCTTACCAAGTAGACATACCAGGGTTTGCTCGCGGCAATTTCGACGGGCTCACTCACCCTGGGCCTGCTGGAATGCTCGCAATCCTGTGAACGCCTGCTGGCGCACCTTGTTCTGCACCAGCGGCGACCAGCCCAGCAGCATGCCAGGCACACCCAGCGCCTGCCGCGACCAGCGCCACAAGTCGAATTGGTCATCGTGCTGGCAGATCAGCCCGTCACGGATCACGAAACGCGCCTGGATATCGTTGACCACGATGCGGCCGGTCTGGCCGAACAGGTAGGTGGCCACCCAATGTGCGGCGCCCGTGCGTTCATCGGCGCGGACGTTGTCGAAGGTCAGGGTGAAGTCCTTGGCACGGCTGGTGAGCATTCGCCACATGTCGCCTGCATCCTTGCCACGCAAGGTGCCGAAGACCGGGTCGCTGAAGACGATATCGTCGCTGTAGCAGGCGACCATGGCCTCGGCATCCAGGCGCTGGAAGGCCTGGTAGAAGCGGGTGATCAGGTCGCGGTTGGCGTCGCTCATGGGGCTGGTCCGTCCTGGGGGGATGAAAGCAGCACGATAATCTGCCCCGGTTGCTTATGCCAGTACCGGCCCTTTCGCGGGTAAACCCGCTCCCACAGGTACAACATGACTTCAAGATGTGTGCGATCCCTGTGGGAGCGGGTTTACCCGCGAAGAGGCCGGCACTGCCAACATACCCCTTCAGACTTTCTCGCTGCTCACCTGCACATGCAAAGCCCGCCCGGCGCCCAGGCCGAACACGATGGCCCCCACCCCCAGCACGGCAAAGATCCACCCCACTGCCGCCCAGCCCCCGGTCAGGTCATGCACCAGCCCCACCGCAAACGGCCCCATCGACGCCAGGGTATAACCCACCCCCTGCGCCATGCTCGACAGGTTCGCCGCCACATGGGCATCCTTCGAGCGCAGCACGATCAACGTCAGCGCCAGGGCAAAGGTACCGCCCTGCCCCAGGCCCAGCACAACCGCCCAGCCCCACAGCCCGGAAAGCGGCGCATACAGGCAACCGAACAGGCCGGCCAGGGTAATCAGCATGACCAGTACGATCGCCAGGCGCTGGTCCTTGCCGCGAGTGGCCAGCCAGGGCGCACTGAGCGAACTGACCAGCTGCACGATCACCGACCCCGACAGCACCAGCCCCGCCTCGGTCGGGCTCAACCCACGGCCGATCAGAATCGATGGCAACCAGCCAAAGACGATGTAGGCCAGTGACGACTGCAGGCCCATGTACAGGGTCACCTGCCAGGCCAGCGGATCACGCCACAGCCCACGCACGCGATAGGCCACCTTGTGCAGGCCATGACCCTGGCGGGCCTGCGGCAGCCATACCAGCATTGCCAGCAGGGCCGGCACCATCCAGAAACCAAGCCCCAGCGCCCAGCTGCCGTCGAAATGCTGGGCCAGGGGCACCGTGGCGCCAGCCGCCATGGCGGCGCCCAGGCACAACGCCATGGTGTACACGCCGGTCAGCGTGCCAGCGTGCTGCGGGAAATCGCGCTTGACGATGCCCGGCAACAGCACGCCAATGATGCCGATGCTGGCCCCAGCCATGAGGCTGCCGAGGAACACCCCGGCAGCCCCCAGGCTACTGCGCACGACAATGCCAAGCGCCAGGGTAGCGAGAATGCCGAGGATCACCCGCTCGCTGCCAAAGCGCCGCGCCAGCACCGGCGCCAAAGGGGCGAACAGGCCCAGGCACAGCACTGGCAAGGTGGTCAGCAAACCGGCCTGCGAGGCGTTCAGCCCCAGGCCTTCGGACACCTGGCCCAGCACTGGCGCCATGCTCGACAATGCCGGGCGCAGGTTCAAAGCCACCAGCACCAGGCCGAGCAACAACAGCCAAGGCCGCTGTACCTGTACCGGCTGCTGTTGGACCTGTTCGTCGTCAGCCTCGGCGTCGATCAGCAACTCTTCGAGGTCCCGCTCGCTCGGTGGGGTGTTACGGGTGATGGAATCAGCCATGGCCTTCTCGGAGTCAGGATTCGATAAGGGTACGGCTCAGGCGCTTGGCCTGCTCCGCATCGCGTTGCTCGATGGCGGCAAGGATCTGCCCATGCAGGTCGAACGTGGCCTGGCAGCGCGGCACGGTCGCCATGTTGTGCTGCAGCGCGGCAGCCACCACCCCGGAAAAGTAACGGTACAGCTCACTCAAGGCCGGGTTGTGGGCGGCATCGACCAGCCGCTGGTGAAACACCAGGTCGCAGGCCACATAAGCATCGATATCACCGTGAAAATGCCCGGCACTGTTGGCCAGGGCATCACGCAGCGCCTGCAGGTCGGCGTCGGTTCGGCGCAGTGCGGCCAGGCCGATGGCCTCGGCTTCGAGGATGTGCCGGGTTTCACGGGCCTGCTCGGGCGTGCAGCGTGACATCGCCTGCACCGCCTGCAGCGGGTCCTGGGCCGTGCGCAGGTAGCTGCCGTCGCCCTGGCGGATCTCCACCAGGCCACTGAATGCCAGCACACGCATGGCCTCGCGTACGGTGTTGCGGCTTATGCCCAACTGCAGGGCCAGTTCCGGCTCGGTCGGCAAACGCTGGCCAACCTGCCAGTCGCCCAGCACGATGCGTTCGCGCATGCGCTCGACGGCCAGTTCGACCAGGGACCGCTTGGTCAATTCGGTACTCATGCTACTCAACCAATCATCCGATGAATTGGCGCAGCATACCGGTGGGCAAAGTGTTTGTCATTGAAGAGAGCAACGATTAGAAACCTGGCGCGATTTTTTGTGGGAGCGGCCTTGTGTCGCGAAAGGGCCGCAAAGCGGCCCCTGGATTTCAGCGCAGATGCAAAAACTGCTGGGGCCGCTTTGCGGCCCTATCGCGACACAAGGCCGCTCCTACAAGGACCGCGCAGGGCAGTGGATGGCGTCAGGTCAACGCATCGAGCAGCGCCTGGTTCATCTCTGGCGTACCGATGGTGATGCGCAGGAACTGGGCAATGCGCGGCTGCTTGAAGTGGCGCACGATCACGCCCTGCTCGCGCAGGCGTGCAGCCAGCTCACCAGCATCTTGTTGCGGATGGCGGGCGAAGATGAAGTTGGCCGCCGACGGCAGCACTTCGAAGCCCTTGGCCTGCAGCTGCCCGACCAACACCTCGCGGCTGTCGATCACCTTGCGGCAGGTTTCCTCGAAGTACTCGCGGTCCTCGAACGCCACCGCTGCGCCGACGATCGCGGCACGGTCCAGCGGGTAGGAGTTGAAGCTGTTCTTGATCCGCTCCAGCGCCTCGATCAGGTCCGGGTGGCCCACCGCCAGGCCAACCCGCAGCCCGGCCAGCGAACGCGACTTCGACAGGGTCTGGGTGACCAGCAGGTTGTCGTAGCGGTCCACCAGGCTGATCGCCGTTTCGCCACCGAAGTCGATGTAGGCTTCATCGACCACCACCACCGAATCACGGTTGGCCTGCAGCAACTGCTCCACCGCCTGCAGCGGCATCAGGCAACCGGTCGGCGCGTTGGGATTGGGGAAGATGATGCCGGCATTGGGCTTGTTGTAGTCCTCGATGCGGATCTGGAACTGCTCGTCCAGCGCCACCTGCTCGAAGGCGATACCGTACAGGCCGCAGTAGACCGGGTAGAAGCTGTAGCTGATGTCAGGGAACAGCAGCGGTGCGTCGTGCTGGAACAGGCCGTGGAAGATGTGCGCCAGCACCTCGTCCGAGCCGTTGCCGACGAACACTTGTGCCGGCGTCACGCCGTAGTACTCGGCCACCGCCTGCTTCAGCCGGTCACCGTTCGGGTCCGGGTACAGGCGCAGGTTGTCGTTCAGCTCGCCGCGCATGGCCTCCAGCGCCTTGGGCGAAGGGCCGTAGGGGTTTTCGTTGGTGTTCAGCTTGACCAGGCGGGCCAGCTTGGGCTGCTCGCCCGGCACGTAAGGCACCAGGTCCTTGACGAAGGGGCTCCAGAATCGACTCATGCTCAGTTCCCCTTCTCTTGGGTCAGGATGCGGTATTCGGCGCTGCGGGCGTGGGCGGTCAGCGACTCGCCACGGGCCAGGACCGAGGCGGTGTGGCCCAGCTCGGACGCGCCCTGCTCGGAGCAGAAAATGATCGACGAGCGCTTCTGGAAGTCATAAACCCCCAGCGGCGACGAGAAACGCGCGGTGCCGGAAGTCGGCAGCACGTGGTTGGGCCCTGCGCAGTAGTCGCCCAGCGCTTCGCTGGTGTGACGACCCATGAAGATCGCGCCAGCGTGGCGGATGTGCGGCAGCCAGGCCTGCGGGTCGGCCACCGACAGTTCCAGGTGCTCGGGTGCGATGCGGTTGGCCACTTCCATGGCCTGCTGCATGTCACGCACCTGGATCAGCGCACCACGGCCATTGATCGACTTCTCGATGATCTCGGCACGCTCCATGGTCGGCAGCAGCTTGTCGATGCTGGCGGCAACGCGGTCGAGGAAGGCGGCGTCCGGGCTGACCAGGATGGCCTGGGCATCTTCGTCGTGCTCGGCCTGGGAGAACAGGTCCATGGCGATCCAGTCCGGGTCGGTCTGGCCGTCGCATACCACGAGGATTTCCGACGGGCCGGCGATCATGTCGATACCCACCTGGCCGAACACGTGGCGCTTGGCGGTGGCAACGTAGATGTTGCCCGGGCCGACGATCTTGTCCACCTGCGGCACGCTTTCGGTACCGTAGGCCAGGGCGGCGACAGCCTGGGCGCCACCGACGGTGAACACACGGTCGACACCGGCGATGCAGGCAGCCGCCAGCACCAGCTCGTTGACCTCGCCACGCGGGGTCGGCACCACCATCACCACTTCGGCCACACCGGCGACCTTGGCCGGGATGGCGTTCATCAGCACCGACGACGGGTACGACGCCTTGCCACCCGGCACATACAGGCCGGCGCGGTCCAGCGGGGTGACCTTCTGGCCAAGCACGGTGCCGTCGGCCTCGGTGTACTGCCAGGAATCCTGCTTCTGCCGCTCGTGGTACATGCGCACACGGTTGGCAGCCTTTTCCAGGGCTTCGCGCTGGACCGGGGTAATGCGGGTCAGGGCCAGTTCCAGGCGCTCGCGACCGAGGATCAGGTCATCGATGGACTTGGCATCGACACCATCGAAACGCTGGGTGAATTCCACCAATGCCGCATCGCCACGCTCGCGCACGGCCTTGATGATGTCGAGCACGCGCTGGTTGACCGCGTCATCGGACACACTTTCCCAGCTCAGCAGATGATCCAGATGTCGGGCGAAATCCGGATCAGCAGCGTTGAGACGGGCAATTGCAGTGGACACGGTCATGGCGAGGGCCTCGATTATTGGCGAATGCTCAGGCGCCCTAGGCTACCAGTCCATCCGCGCGGGCACCCGAGAAAAATGGCTATGACGCGGATAGACGGGCGCGGCAGCGAAGGCCGCGCGCAGTCGGTAGAGAGTCAGCCGCGGTGTCGCGATTCGACCGCTCCGCGCAGCGTGTCGATCAGGCTCTGGATACGGGCGTGCTGCATTTTCATGGAGGCCTTGTTGACCACCAGGCGCGAGCTGATCGTGGCGATCAGTTCCTGGGGCTCCAGGCCGTTGGCACGCAGGGTGTTGCCGGTGTCGACCACGTCGATGATCTTGTCGGCGAGGTTGATCAACGGAGCCAGTTCCATCGAGCCGTACAGCTTGATGATATCGACCTGGCGGCCCTGTTCGGCGTAGTAGCGCTTGGCTACGTTGACGAACTTGGTAGCCACGCGCAGACGGCCCTTGGGCTCGGGTGCGCCGACCACGCCAGCGGTCATCAGCTTGCAACGGGCAATCTGCAGGTCCAGGGGCTCGTAAAGGCCCTGGCCGCCGTACTCCATCAGCACATCCTTGCCGGCCACACCCAGGTCGGCGGCACCATGCTCGACATAGGTCGGCACGTCGGTGGCACGCACGATCAGCAGGCGCACATCGTCCTGCGTGGTGGGGATGATCAGTTTGCGGCTCTTGTCCGGGTTCTCGGTCGGCACGATACCGGCCTCGGCCAGCAACGGCAGGGTATCGTCGAGAATACGGCCTTTGGAAAGCGCGATGGTCAACATTGGAACGTCGGTCCTTAAGCGGCTACTGCCGGCCGGGCGTCGAGCCCGACCGCATTCAATTCGTTAGGCACATCCTGCGAAAGCGGGCAAATCCCACCCCCACAGGATGCACCAGGCAGACGACTAGCCCGGTACGCGACGGATCTTCGCGCCCAGCATCTGCAGTTTTTCTTCGATGCACTCGTAACCACGGTCGATGTGGTAGATGCGATCGATCAGGGTATCGCCTTCGGCTACCAGCGCCGACAGCACCAGGCTGGCGGAAGCACGCAGGTCGGTGGCCATTACCGGGGCACCCTTCAGCGCCTTGACGCCAGTGACGATGGCAGTGTTGCCTTCGACCTGGATCTGCGCGCCCATGCGGTGCATTTCGTAGACGTGCATGAAGCGGTTTTCGAAGATCGTCTCGATCACTGCACCGGTGCCTTCGGCAATGGCGTTGAGCGAGATGAACTGCGCCTGCATGTCGGTCGGGAACGCCGGGTACGGGGCGGTACGCAGGTTGACGGCTTTCGGCCGCTTGCCGTGCATGTCCAGCTCGATCCAGTCTTCGCCAGTGTTGATGTCGGCGCCGGCTTCCTTGAGTTTTTCCAGTACGGCTTCAAGGATGGTCGGGTCGGTGTCCTTGACCTTGACGCGGCCGCCGGTCACGGCAGCGGCAACCAGGTAGGTACCGGTCTCGATACGGTCCGGCATCACGCGGTAGTTGGCCGAGTGCAGGCGCTCGACGCCATCGATGACGATGGTGTCGGTACCAGCGCCCTGGACCTTGCCGCCCATGGCGTTGATGAAGTTGGCCAGGTCGACCACTTCCGGCTCGCGCGCGGCGTTCTGCAGCACGCTGCGGCCCTTGGCCAGGGCAGCGGCCATCATGATGTTCTCGGTACCGGTCACGCTGACGGTGTCGAAGAAGAAGTGCGCACCGCGCAGGCCACCCTCAGGTGCCTTGGCCTTGATGTAGCCGCCTTCGACTTCGATCTTCGCGCCCATGGCCTCGAGGCCACGGATGTGCAGGTCGACCGGGCGCGAGCCAATGGCGCAACCGCCAGGCAGGGCCACTTCGGCCTCACCGAAACGGGCGACCATCGGGCCCAGCACCAGGATCGAGGCGCGCATGGTCTTGACCAGCTCGTAAGGTGCAACCAGGGTCTTGATGGTGCGAGGGTCGATCTCGACCGCCAGCTTTTCGTCGATCACCGGCTCGATGCCCATGCGGCCGAACAGCTCGATCATGGTGGTGATGTCGTGCAGGTGCGGCAGGTTGCCCACGGTGACCGGGCCGTCGGCCAGCAGGGTCGCCGCCAGAATCGGCAGGGCTGCGTTCTTCGCGCCCGAAATGCGGATCTCGCCATCAAGGCAAGCGCCGCCAGTAATAATCAGTTTGTCCATTGGAATCTCGCCGCCACGTTGGCTCAGGTGCGCTCAGCCCAGGCTGCGCTGCTGAAAAATTTCATGGTTACCGCATGGATGCTGCCATTGGCGATCCACGGATTCAGGTGAGCATAGATCGCCTGCTGGCGTTTGACCGGGCTCAGGCCAGCCAACTCGTCGCTGATCACGTTCAACTGGAAGTTGCAGCCTTCGCCTTCAACTTCGACCCGGGAACCCGGCAATTTCTCTTCAAGGAAGCTTTTAACTTCTACGGCCTGCATGCTCAACCTCAATCGGCGCCCGATGCGCACGGGTCGGCCATCATACAAAAAAGCCCCTCGCCTGCGAAGCCCAACGAGGGCTTCGCTGACCGAGGGGCCATCATCCGTGCCAGGCCATCAGGTTGCCAGCACTTCATCGAGGTCATAGACCTCGGCAATTTCCCGCATGTCGTCGGGCATGCTGCGCACCTGGCAACCCTTGCCGGCGGCCTGGGCGTCACGCATGAATGCCAGCAGCAACGACAGGCCGACACTGGTGGAGCGCTGCACTGCCGAGCAATCGAGCACCAGCTGCGCCTCGCGGCAGGCCGCGATCAGCGCCTTGCCCTGCTTGCGCAGGGCCGGCCCGCTGCGGTAGTCCAGCACGCCGGCCAGGCGCAGCACGCCCGGCTCGGCCATGCTTACGCCGGCCTCACTCATTTGACGGTCTTCTCTGGCGAGTTGTCGGCGGCCTGCTTGGCCTTTGCCACTTCGCCGGCCCAGCCGTCGATGGTCTTGTCCAGGTCGTTGCCATTGCGCTGCATGGCGTCGGCGAACTGGTCGCGGAACAGCTTGCCGATGTTGATGCCGTTGACGATCACGTTACGCACCTTCCACTCGCCGCCGATGTTTTCCAGGGTGTACTGCACCGGATACACGGCACCGTTGTTGCCGGTGACCTTCATGCCAACGCTGGCGCGCTTGCCGTCATCAGCCTTGGCCGGGTCGACGGTGATGCCCTGGTTGTTGTACTCGAGCAGGGCATTGCCATAGAACTGCATCAGGCTGCGCTTGAAGTTTTCCTGGAAGCGCTGCATCTGCTCGGGGGTAGCCTTGCGCGAGTACTTGACGGTCATGATGCTTCTGGAAATACCGTCAGCGTCCACCACCGGGCCGAGGATGCGGTTCAGCGCATCGTAGAAGGCGTTGGGGTTGGACTTGTACTGTTCCTTGTTGGCCTTGAGGTCGCCCAGCAGTTCAGTGGTGGTGCCCTGAACCACATCGTGTGGCGTCTGCGCAGCCATGGTCAGCAGGGGGAAGGCCGCCAGCAGGACCAGCAGGCCACGTCGCAGGATGGAAATCATGGAAACTCCTTAGTTAGCCGGTTGCGCTTCTTTCGGTTCCTTGCCAACGGAGTTGAGCAGGAACTTGCCAATCAGATCCTCCAGCACCAGCGCCGACTGGGTGTCGTGGATGGTCCCGCCGTCCTTGAGCACCTGGTCCTCACCGCCCACGCTGATGCCGATGTACTTCTCGCCAAGCAACCCGGCGGTCAGGATCGAGGCAGTGGAGTCGGTCGGCAGGTTGTCCACCGACTTGTCCAGCTGCAGCGTCACCCGACCGGTGTACGAATCACGGTCCAGATCGATGGCGGTAACCTTGCCGATGGTCACACCGGCCATGGTCACTTTAGCTCTGACCGTCAAACCGGCGATATTGTCGAAGTAGGCATAAACTTTATAGGTATCGCTGCTCGGGCTGGCCGACAGCCCGCTGACACGCAGGGCGAGCAGCAGCAGCGCCAGGATCCCGGCCAGGAGGAACAGGCCGACACCGATTTCCAGGGTGCGGTTTTGCATCAGAAATCTCCAAACATCAAGGCGGTCAGAATAAAGTCCAGACCCAGCACTGCCAACGAGGCATAGACCACGGTCTTGGTGGTGGCACGGCTGATCCCTTCTGAGGTGGGCTCACAGTCGTACCCCTGGAATACGGCGATCCAGGTCGTGACGAAGGCAAATACCAGGCTCTTGATCAGCCCGTTGAGCACATCGTCGGTGAACGAAACACTGTTCTGCATGTTGGCCCAGAACGAGCCCTCGTAGACGCCCAGCCAGTCCACCGCCACCCACGAGCCACCCCAGATGCCGACCACGCTGAAGATCAGCGCCAGCAACGGCAGCGAGATGAAACCGGCCCACAGGCGCGGCGCGACGATGTACTTGAGCGGGTCGACGCCGATCATTTCAAGGCTCGACAACTGCTCGGTGGACTTCATGTTGCCGATTTCTGCGGTCAGCGCCGAACCGGCACGGCCGGCGAACAGCAATGCCGTCACCACCGGGCCGAGCTCACGCAGCAGGGTCAGGGCGACCATCTGCCCAACCGCCTGCTCCGAGCCGTACTTGGTCAGGATGCTGAAGCCCTGCAGCGCCAGCACCATGCCGATGAACACGCCGGACACGACGATGATCGCCAGCGACAGCACGCCCACCGAATACAGCTGCTTGACCAGCAGCTGGAAGCCGCCACCGATGCCGCCACGGCCGATCAGCGCATGGAACAGGAATAGACAGGAGCGCCCCAGCACCGCCAGCACGTCGATGGCCGAGCGCCCCAGCAGGCGGACACGTTCGAGTAAGGATTTTCTGCGCATCAACGCGCTCCCAGCAGGTCGGCGCGGTAGTCAGGCGCAGGGAAATGGAAAGGCACCGGGCCGTCCGGGTCGCCCTTCATGAACTGGCGAATGCGCGGGTTGTCCGAGCCCATCAGCTCGTCAGGCGTACCCTGGCCCAGCACCTGGCCATCACCTACCACATAGATGTAGTCGGCGATGCTGGCGGTTTCCGCCAGGTCGTGGGAAACGACGATGCTGGTGATACCCAGGGCGTCGTTGAGCAGGCGGATCAGACGCACCAATACACCCATGGCGATCGGGTCCTGGCCGACGAACGGTTCGTCGTACATGAGGATCTGCGGATCGAGGGCAATTGCCCGGGCCAACGCCACACGGCGTTTCATGCCACCGGACAGCTCGTCGGGCATCAGGTCAATGGCACCGCGCAGCCCCACGGCCTGCAGCTTCATCAGCACGATATCGCGGATCATCTCGTCCGACAGCTGGGTGTGCACGCGCAGCGGGAACGCGACGTTCTCGAACACATCGAGATCGGTGAACAGCGCGCCGCTCTGGAACAGCACCCCCATTTGCTTGCGGGCGTCGAACAGGTCGCTGCGCGACAGCGTCGGCAGGTTCTGCCCGGCAACCCAGACCTCACCGCTGGAGGGGCGCAACTGCGCGCCCATCAGGCGGAGCAACGTGGTCTTGCCGCAACCCGATGGCCCCATGATACCGGTGACCTTGCCGCGCGGGATGCGAATGTCGACGTTGCTGAAAATGCTGCGCGAACCGCGTTTGAAGGTAACCCCCTTCAACTCGACCGCGTAGGCGCTATCCACACTCATCTAGACTCCTTGCTAGTGCAGCCTCGTCCTAATGGACGTCGGCCTCCATCTGGAAGGCACAAGCGCCCCTGGCAGGCCGAATAGCGGCGAACTATAGCACCGCTGACAGCGCCGCCCCAAGGTCGGCTAACGAGTCGTTCAGCCCTGCGACAGGCTGGCGAGACATTCACCACGGCAATCGAAAGCGTGAGGGTTTCTTTCATTGCAGCTATAATCGCCGCCTTTTCATCAGGCATTGCTTTTTCGACATGAGCCAATCCAGCGAGCTGATCCAATCCGCCCAACGCACCCTGCGCCTGGAACTCGAGGCCGTAGAGGCCCTGCTGGCGCGCATCGACGACAATTTCGTCAAGGCCTGCGAACTGATCCTGGCCAGCAAGGGCCGGGTCGTCGTGGTCGGCATGGGCAAGTCCGGGCACATCGGCAACAAGATCGCCGCCACCCTGGCCAGCACCGGCACGCCGGCGTTTTTCGTGCACCCGGCCGAAGCCAGCCATGGCGACATGGGCATGATCACCCGCGATGATGTCATCCTTGCCCTGTCGAATTCCGGCAGCACCGCCGAAATCGTCACCCTGCTGCCGCTGATCAAGCGCCTGGGCATCAAGCTGATCAGCCTGACCGGCAACCCGGACTCGCCCCTGGCCCAGGCTGCCGAGGTCAACCTCGACGCCCGCGTCGAGCAAGAGGCCTGCCCGCTGAACCTGGCCCCCACCTCCTCCACCACCGCATCGCTGGTGCTGGGCGACGCGCTGGCCATTGCCCTGCTCGAAGCCCGCGGCTTCACCGCCGAGGACTTTGCCTTCTCGCACCCGGGTGGTGCACTGGGCCGCCGCCTGCTGCTCAAGGTGGAAAACGTGATGCACGCCGGCGACGAACTGCCCCAGGTGCCCCGCGGCACCCTGCTCAAGGACGCACTCCTTGAAATGTCCCGCAAAGGCCTGGGCATGACCGTGATCGTCGAAGCCGATGGCAAGCTGGCAGGGATCTTCACCGACGGCGACCTGCGCCGCAGCCTGGACCGCAACATCGACGTCCACACCACCCTGATCGACCAGGTAATGACCGTGCACGGCAAGACGGCCCGCGCCGAAATGCTTGCGGCCGAGGCCCTGAAGATCATGGAAGACCACAAGATCGGCGCCCTGGTGGTGGTGGACCGCGAGGACCGCCCCACCGGCGCCCTGAACATGCACGACCTGCTGCGCGCCGGCGTGATGTAAAGGAGCGATGGAATGAACCAGGACCTCATGCAACGCGGCAAGAACATCAAGCTGGCAGTGTTCGACGTGGACGGCGTGCTCACCGACGGGCGCCTGTACTTCCTCGAGGACGGCAGCGAGTTCAAGACCTTCAACACCCTCGACGGCCAGGGCATCAAGATGCTCATGGCCTCGGGCGTGACCACCGCGATCATCAGCGGGCGCAAGACCCCGGTGGTCGAGCGCCGGGCGAAGAACCTCGGCATCCCGCACCTGTACCAAGGCCGCGAGGACAAACTGGTGGTGCTGGACGGCCTGCTCGCCGAACTGGGCCTGAGCTATGCTCAAGTGGCCTATCTGGGCGACGACCTGCCCGACCTGCCGGTAATCCGCCGGGTCGCCCTGGGCATGGCAGTGGCCAACGCCGCGCCGTTCGTTCGCCAGCACGCCCATGGCGTGACCCAGGCACGTGGCGGCGAAGGCGCGGCCCGTGAATTCTGCGAACTGATCATGCAGGCCCAGGGCACCCTGGACGCTGCCAACGCCAACTACCTGTAAGGCTGCCCATGCTCAGCAAGAAAGCCCGCAACATTGCGCTGCTCGCAGTGATCGCCGCCCTGCTGGTGGCGATCGGCTACTGGAATGTCAGCCCGGAAAGCTTCCTCGACAAGCCGGTGACCCAGGTCGACGAAAGCGCCATCGACTACTACGCGGTCAACGCCCACAGCGTGCAGTTCCTGCCCGACGGCAAATTGCAGTACGAAATGACCGCCGACAAGGTCGAACACCTCAAGGCCAGCGAAATCACCCTGCTGACCACGCCGGACCTGCACCTGTACCGCGGTACCGAATACCCGTGGCATGTGCAGAGCACCCGCGCCGAAGTCAACCCGGACGGCAGCGAAGTCGAACTGATCGACAACGTACGGGTCGCCCGCACCGACGAAAAGCAGCGCGAAATGATCATTACCAGCTCACGCATGACCGTGTTCCCGCAGAAGCAATATGCGCAGACCGAGCAAGCCGTTAGAATCGACGGCGCCGGTGGCACAACTACGGGCAAAGGAATGAAAGCGTATTTGAAAGAAGGCAAGATGGACTTGCTCTCTAACGTAAGAGGACAGTATGAGGCTCGTTAAAACCCTCCCCCTTTTGCTCAGCCTGAGCGCAGCACTGGGAAGCGCGAGCGCCCTCGCCCTGCCGAACGACCGTGACCAGCCTATCCGCATCCAGGCCGACAACGCCCACCTGGACGACAAGCAGGGCGTGGCCACCTACACCGGCGACGTGATCATCACCCAGGGTTCGATGATGATCAAAGGCAACACCGTGACCATCACCCGCTCCGCCTCCGGCGACATCGACGTGGTGACCTCGGTGGGCAACCTGGCCTACTTCGAGCAGCAGCAGAGCGCAGCCAAGCCAGACAAGATGAAAGGCTGGGCGGTGACCATCCAGTACCAGTCGCAGAAGGACATGGTGATCCTCACCGACCGCGCCAAGGTCGAGAACGAGGGCAACACCACCGAAGGCGAGAAGATCGTCTACAACACCCAGACCCAGGTGGCAACCGCCGGTCGCGGTGGCAACGTGACCTCGCCGCGTCAGCGTATCGACATGGTGATCCAGCCCAAGAAGAAGGCCGAGTAAATGGCAACCCTCAAAGCCCAGCACCTGGCCAAGAGCTACAAGGGGCGGCAGGTCGTACGTGACGTCAGCCTGTCGATCGACAGCGGCCAGATCGTCGGCCTGCTCGGCCCCAACGGCGCCGGCAAGACCACCTGCTTCTACATGATCGTCGGCCTGGTCCAGGCCGATCAGGGGCGCGTGCTGATCGACAACCTCGATGTCAGCCACCAGCCCATGCACGGTCGCGCCCGCGCCGGCATCGGCTACCTGCCGCAGGAAGCCTCGATCTTCCGCAAGCTGTCGGTGGCCGACAACATCATGGCCATCCTCGAGACCCGCAAGGAGCTCGACCGCGACGGCCGGCGCAAAGAGCTGGAAAGCCTGCTGCAGGAGTTCCACATCAGCCACATTCGCGACAACCTCGGCATGAGCCTATCCGGTGGTGAGCGCCGCCGCGTGGAAATTGCCCGCGCGCTGGCGACCGCACCCAAGTTCATCCTGCTGGACGAACCGTTTGCCGGTGTCGACCCGATTTCGGTCGGCGACATCAAGCAGATCATCCATCACCTCAAGGCCAAGGGTATCGGTGTACTGATCACCGACCACAACGTGCGTGAGACCCTGGATATCTGCGAAACCGCCTATATCGTCAACGATGGCCGGCTGATCGCCGAAGGCGACGCCGAAACCATCCTGGCCAACGACCTGGTCAAAGAGGTTTATCTGGGCCACGAGTTCCGGCTCTGAGCCCGGCACGCGCCTGGAGTACTGGCAAATCGCCCTGAAACCCGGGGTAAAGTGTTACGGTGCTCTAGGCAAACGCTACAATTTAAGGCATAAAACTTGCTTGATCTGGCGCCCCGGCGCCCTCGTGTAGTGGATGGCGCATGCGCGCCGGCGAACAAGGTATTAAGCCCCAGCCATGAAACCATCGCTCGTCCTTAAAATGGGCCAGCAACTGACGATGACACCGCAGTTGCAACAGGCCATCCGCCTGCTCCAGCTCTCCACCCTGGACCTCCAACAGGAAATCCAGGAAGCGCTGGAGTCGAACCCGATGCTCGAACGTCAGGAAGACGGCGACGACTTCGACAACAGCGACCCGATGGCGGATAACGCCGAGAACAAGCCGGCCGCCGAAGTCCAGGACAACAGCTTCCAGGAAAGCACTACCAGTGCCGACACCCTGGAAGACGGTGAGTGGAGCGAGCGCATCCCCAACGAACTGCCGGTCGACACCGCCTGGGAAGACATCTACCAGACCAGTGCCAGCAGCCTGCCGAGCAACGACGACGACGAGTGGGACTTCACCACCCGCACATCGGCCGGCGAAAGCCTGCAAAGCCACCTGTTGTGGCAACTGAACCTGGCTCCGATGTCCGACACCGACCGCCTGATCGCCGTCACCCTGATCGACAGCATCAACGGCCAGGGCTACCTGGAAGACACCCTCGAGGAGATCTGCGCCGGTTTCGACCCGGAGCTGGATATCGAGCTGGACGAGGTCGAAGCGGTGCTGCACCGCATCCAGCAGTTCGAGCCAGCCGGCGTTGCCGCCCGTACCCTGGGCGAATGCCTGTTGCTGCAACTACGCCAACTGCCTGCCAGCACCCCGTGGATGGCCGAAGCCAAGCGCCTGGTCACCGACTTCATCGACCTGCTCGGCAGCCGTGACTACAGCCAGCTGATGCGTCGCATGAAAATCAAGGAAGACGAGCTGCGCCAGGTCATCGAGCTGGTACAAAGCCTCAACCCGCGCCCCGGCTCGCAGATCGAGTCCAGCGAGCCCGAGTACGTGGTGCCCGACGTCATCGTGCGCAAGGACAGCGACCGCTGGCTGGTGGAGCTGAACCAGGAGGCCATTCCGCGCCTGCGCGTCAACCCGCAGTACGCCGGGTTTGTGCGCCGGGCCGACACCAGCGCCGACAACACCTTCATGCGCAACCAGCTGCAGGAAGCGCGCTGGTTCATCAAGAGCCTGCAAAGCCGCAACGAAACCCTGATGAAGGTGGCCACGCAGATCGTCGAGCACCAGCGCGGCTTCCTCGACCACGGCGACGAAGCGATGAAGCCGCTGGTACTGCATGACATCGCCGAAGCGGTGGGCATGCACGAGTCGACCATTTCGCGGGTAACCACGCAGAAATACATGCACACCCCGCGTGGCATCTACGAACTGAAATACTTTTTCTCAAGCCACGTCAGCACCTCCGAAGGCGGAGAATGCTCGTCTACGGCGATCCGCGCGATCATCAAGAAACTGGTTGCGGCGGAAAATCAGAAAAAGCCATTGAGTGACAGCAAGATCGCTGGTTTACTGGAGGCACAAGGCATCCAGGTAGCCCGTCGCACCGTCGCCAAGTACCGCGAGTCACTCGGCATCGCACCGTCGAGCGAGCGCAAGCGACTGATGTAGCCCCTGAGATGTGCCACAGCGTTTGTGGGGCAGGTGCAAGACCTGCCTCTTTATGCACGGGCAACAAAGGAGAAGCTGTATGCAAGTCAATATCAGTGGACAGCATGTAGAAGTCACCCAGCCACTGCGCGATTATGTGCTTGAAAAGCTCGCTCGCGTGGAAAGTCACTTCGACAAGATCACCAACGTGCAGGTCATCATGAAAGTCGAGAAGCTGCAGCAGAAGGTCGAGGCGACCTTGCAGATTCCCGGCGGCGAAGTGGTTGCCAACGCCGAACACGAAGACATGTATGCAGCGATCGACGCCTTGGCCGACAAGCTCGACCGCCAACTGAAAAAACACAAGGAAAAACAGCAAAGCCTGCTGCAAGGTGCAGCTGCCCGCTGATCCCCCTCATCCATGATCCGACTTGAAACCATCCTGACCCCCGGCCGTTCCCTCGTGAACGTGCCGGGCGGCAGCAAGAAGCGCGCCCTGGAAAAGGTCGCCACCGTCATCGCCGAACAAGTGCCCGAACTGGAGATGCAAGACGTCTTCGAAAAACTGGTCGCCCGGGAAAAACTCGGTTCGACCGGTTTCGGCAACGGCATCGCCATCCCGCACTGCCGGCTTGAAGGATGTTCCGCTCCGGTCAGCGCCCTGCTGCACCTGGAAGCCCCTATCGACTACGACGCCATCGATGGCGCGCCGGTGGACCTGCTGTTCGTCCTGCTGGTGCCAGAAGCCGCCACCGATGCCCATCTGGAACTGCTGCGCCAGATTGCCAGCATGCTCGATCGCAAGGAGGTCCGTGATCGCCTGCGTGCGGCCACCAGCAGCGAGGCCCTGTTCCAGGTTGTCCTGGACGTACAGAACGAGCACTGAACATGCGCCTGATCATCGTCAGCGGCCGGTCCGGCTCCGGCAAGAGCACCGCCCTCGATGTCCTGGAAGACAACGGTTTCTACTGCATTGACAACCTGCCCGCCGGGCTGCTGCCACAGCTGGCGGAAAATGCACTGATCAATACCGAGTTGCTGCAACCCAAGGTCGCCGTGTCGATCGACGCGCGCAACCTGCCCAGCCACCTGACGCGTTTCCCCGAGTTGCTCGAAGAAGCCCGCGCCCGGCATATCCAGTGCGACGTGCTGTACCTGGATGCCGACGAAGACATGCTGCTCAAGCGCTTCTCGGAAACCCGCCGGCGCCACCCGCTGACCAACGCCAACCGCTCGCTCGCGGAAGCGATTCGGGTGGAAAGCGAATTGCTGGGGCCGATTGCGGACCTGGCCGACCTGAAGATCGATACCACCAGCCTGAACCTATACCAGTTGCGTGATTCGATCAAGCTGCGCCTGCTCAACCAGCCCGAGCCTGGCACCGCGTTCCTGGTCGAGTCGTTCGGTTTCAAGCGCGGAATGCCGGTCGATGCCGACCTGGTGTTCGATGTGCGCTGCCTGCCCAACCCCTACTGGAAGCCTGAGCTGCGTGAGCACTCCGGCCTCGACCAACCGGTAATCGACTACCTGGCCGCACAGCCGGATGTCGAAGAGATGTTCAACGACATTTCCAGCTACCTGCTCAAGTGGCTGCCCCGCTTCGCCGCCAGCAACCGTGCCTACGTCACCATTGCCATTGGCTGCACCGGCGGTCACCACCGCTCGGTGTACATCACCGAACGCCTTGGCCAGCTGCTGCAGCAATCCCTGAAAAACGTCCAGGTCCGCCACCGCGACCTCTAGCCCAAGGATCCGCCCCACGATGCCCGCCCGTGAAATCACCATCATCAACAAGCTGGGTCTGCATGCCCGGGCGGCAGCCAAGTTCGTCGGCGTTGCCGGCCGCTTCCCCTGCCAGGTCAGGGTTGGCCGTGCGCCGGACAAGCTGGTGGATGGCAAGAGCATCATGGCGGTGATGATGCTGGCGGCCGGCAAAGGCACCCAGGTGCACCTGCATACCGAAGGCGAGCAGGACGTTGATGCCATGGATGCGCTGGTCGAGCTGATCAACAACTTCTTCGACGAAGGCGAATGAATTTCGCTGGCTCATTCGCAAGCGGTACGCGTACCCTGTGGGAGCGGCTTTAGCCGCGAAGAATCCAACGCGGTGCATGGCACCGGCTGCGCCGGTGTTCGCGGCTAAAGCCGCTCCCACAGAGTCCCCGCTAATTCAATGAGTCATGTGCCGCCCCCACAGCGAAGCCGGTGAACACCCCATCATCCGGCGCAAACCGATGCACAGCCCCAAGCTGGCCAGGCCAGGTCCAACCAGGCGAAGCCGCGCGCCAATAGCAGCGCAGTGCCTGCCAGCAACAGCAAAGTCCCAAGCGCCAGGCGAAACAGGCGAAACAGGCGCACACGGCTGACAGACATCATCTGGGAGCGCATACCGGGGAAACTCACTTCAGGGTTTCGAGGTAGCGGCGCTCCACTTCCGCCCAGTCAATGACGTTGTAGAAAGCACCGATGTATTCCGGACGACGATTCTGGTACTTCAGGTAGTAGGCATGCTCCCACACGTCCAGGCCGAGGATTGGCGTGTTGCCGTGCATCAGCGGGCTGTCCTGGTTGCCGCTGCTTTCCACTACCAGGGTTTTCTGCGGGGTCACGCTGAACCAGGCCCAGCCACTGCCGAAGCGGGTCAGCGCAGCCTTGGTGAAGGCCTCCTTGAAGGCATCGAAGCCGCCCAGTTGGGCGTCGATGGCCTGCGCCAGAGCGCCCTGCGGCTCTCTCCCGCCCTGCGGCGACATCACGGTCCAGAACAGGCTGTGGTTGGCGTGCCCGCCACCATGGTTGGTCACCGCACCACGCAGGTTTTCCGGCAGTTGCCCGACCGCGCCGAGCAGTTTTTCCACCGGCCACTCAGCCCACTCGGTGCCTTCGATGGCGGCGTTGAGGCCATTGACGTAGGTCTGGTGGTGCTTGGTGTGGTGGATTTCCATGGTCTGCGCGTCGATGTGCGGTTCCAGCGCAGCGTAGGCGTAAGACAGTGCAGGCAAGGTATGGGGCATATCAGTGAATTCCGTAGGCATGGGTTGGGCGATGACCAACACGGCCACCGCTGGCGCTTGGGCCGTGACTCAGTGTCAGATACCACCGGCGGTGAGCTTCTCCGGGTCCAGCAGCGCTTCCAGCTGGTCACGCGGCAGGTCGGTGTGCTCCAGCGCCACATCGATGATCGGACGGCCCTGCTTGTAGGCGGTCTTGGCGATTTCAGCGGCTTTGAGGTAGCCGATGATCGGGTTCAGCGCCGTGACCAGAATCGGGTTGCGTGCCAGGGCTTCCTTGAGCTTGCTTTCGTTGACCTTGAAGCTGGCGATGGCCTTGTCGGCCAGCAGGCGGCTGACGTTGGCCATCAGCTCGATGCTCTCCAGCAGGTTGCGGGCGATCACCGGCAGCATCACGTTCAGTTCGAAGTTGCCGGACTGACCGGCGATGGCGATGGTGGCGTCATTGCCGATCACCTGGGCGGCGACCATGGCGGTGGCCTCCGGAATCACCGGGTTGACCTTGCCCGGCATGATCGAAGAGCCCGGCTGCAGGCCTTGCAGCTCGATTTCGCCCAGCCCGGCCAGCGGGCCAGAGTTCATCCAGCGCAGGTCGTTGGCGATCTTCATCAGCGCCACGGCGGCAGTCTTGAGCTGGCCGGACAGGGCCACCGCGGTGTCCTGCGAGCCGATCAGGGCGAACAGGTTCTGCCCGGGGGTGAACTCGACCTGGGTCAGGCCGCTGAGCTGGCGGGCGAAACCGGCAGCGAACTGTGGGTGGGCGTTGATGCCGGTGCCCACGGCGGTGCCACCCTGGGCCAGCGCCTGCAGGCTCGGCAGGGTCGCTTCGATGTGTGCCTTGGCGCCATTGATCTGCGCCCCCCAGCCATCCAGCACCTGGCTCATGCGCACTGGCATGGCGTCCATCAGGTGGGTGCGGCCGGTCTTCACGTGCTGATGCACCTGTGCCGACTTGGCCTCGATCACCTGTACCAGGTGCGCCAGGGCTGGCAGCAACTGCTCGTGCAGGGCCAGGGCGGCGCTGACGTGAATGGTGGTCGGGATGATGTCGTTGCTGCTCTGGCCGCAGTTGACGTGGTCGTTGGCGTTGACGGCTTCACCCAGCACGCGGCTGGCCAGAGTCGCGATCACCTCGTTGGCGTTCATGTTCGAGCTGGTGCCGGAGCCGGTCTGGAACACATCCACCGGGAAATGCTGGATGAAGTCACCCGCCAGCAGTTGCTCGACTGCCGTGACGATGGCCTGACCCTGCGCGGTCGACAGCTGTTCAAGTTCGACGTTGGCCTTGGCCGCGGCAGCCTTGGCCAGCAGCAGCGCACGAATGAACTGGGCCGGCATGCGCTGGCCGCTGATCGGGAAGTTGTCGACCGCGCGCTGGGTCTGGGCACCGTACAGGGCCTGGGCCGGCACCTGCAGTTCGCCCATGCTGTCACGCTCGATACGGGTATCACTCATCATCAAATCCTTGCATCAGTTCATCGGGAGAAATCGACGGCAGCAGGCGGCAATTGGCCAACTGCAGGGCGTAGGGCTGCCAGCGCTGGTTCTGGGCCTCGCGGTCGAGGTTGCGCAGGTCCAGCAGCGGGCGCCAGGCCTGGTCCAGGCACAGGCAGCGCCAATGCCAAGGCAGCATGCGGTCGCAGGCGGTATCCAGCAGCAGGCGGAAGGAGGTCAGCGCCACCGTCCATGGCGAGGTCTCGGTGCAGCACACCAGGTAACGGCCTTCAGCCAGGTAATGCTCGATCAAGCGCGGCTCGTCGGGCTCGAGCGCACAGCGGATGCGTCGGCTGAGCCAGCGCCAGTTTTCCAGGTAGGGCAGTTCGCGGAGGACGGGTTTCATGAACATCATCGCCGGGTTACTGGATAATGATATTCATTATTAGGTGATAAACAGAATCACTTCAAGAGAAAGGTGATGAAACAAAAAACCCGGCGTGGGGGCCGGGTCTTCGGTTTCATTGAAAATTCTCTATAGCCTGCACCGGCCTCTTCGCGGGTAAACCCGCTCCCACAGGAATCGCACAGGGCTTAAGTCTGGTGCAGCACCTGTGGGAGCGGGTTTACCCGCGAAGAGGCCGGTACAGGCTGTGGATCAGCTACCCGCCACAGTCATCCGCTCGATCAGCACCGAGCCGGTGTGAATGTTGCTGCGGGTCTCAAGATCGCTGCCAATCGCGACAATCTGCTGGAACATGTCTTTCATGTTCCCGGCAATGGTCACTTCCTGCACCGCGTGCTGAATCTCGCCATTCTCGACCCAGAACCCTGCCGCGCCACGGGAATAATCCCCCGTCACCATGTTCAGGCCATGCCCCATCAACTCGGTCACCAGCAGCCCGCGGCCCATGCGCCGGATCAGCGCCGCCTGGTCTTCGACACCATGGCTGACGAACAGGTTGTGCACGCCGCCGGCATTGGCCGTGCTTGGCAAACCCAGCTTGCGCCCGGAATAGGTACCCAGCAGGTACGACACCAGCTCACCCTTGTCGACGAACGGCTTGGCATAGGTAGCCAGGCCATCGCCGTCGAATGCGGCACTGCCCAGTGCCCGCGGAATGTGCGGGCGCTCGTCGAGGGTCAGCCAGGTGGGGAACAGGCGCTGGCCAATGGTCCCCTCCAGGAACGACGACTTGCGGTACAGGTTGCCGCCGGAGATGGCCGACAGGAAGCTGCCGAACAGGCCACCGGCCAGCTCGGCCGAGAACAGCACCGGCACCTCGCAGGTCGGCACCGGTCGCGCACCCAGGCGGCTGGCAGCACGCTGGGCAGCGCGCACGCCGATGCTACGCGGGTCTGCCAGCAGGTTGCCCTGGCGGTTCACGTCGTACCAGTAGTCGCGCTGCATCTGGCCGTCGCCTTCGGCGATCATCACGCAGCTCAGGCTGTGCCGGGTCGAGGCGTAGCCACCGATGAAACCATGGCTGTTGCCATACACGCGGCAGCCCTGGTGGGTATTGAGGGTGGTGCCGTCGGCATTGAGGATACGCGGGTCGGCGTCGAACGCCGCCGCCTCGCAGGCCAGGGCCATCTCGATGGCCTTCTCCGGCTCGAGGTTCCAGTCGTGGTACAGGTCCAGGTCCGGGATCTCGCGGGCCATCAACGCTGCGTCGGCCAAGCCGGAACATTCGTCTTCGGAGGTATGCTTGGCAATCGCCAAGGCGGCGGCGACGGTTTCGCGGATCGCTTCCGGGCCACTGGCCGAGGTGCTGGCCGAGCCTTTGCGCTGGCCCACATAGAGGGTGATGCCAAAGCCCTGGTCGCGGTTGAACTCGACCGTTTCGACCTCTCGCTGGCGTACAGTGGTGGACAGGCCCTGCTCCAGCGACACCGCCACTTCGCAGGCACTGGCCCCCTGGCGGCGCGCTTCGGCGATGATCGCCTCGACCTGCTCCTGCAATGCTGGCAGGTCCTTCGGACCTACGCTCTGGACTGCACTCATGGTTCTCTCCACTCAAATTCTGCGTTCGGCGAGGGTCATTCTACGACCGGGCCGGACAAGCGGCCCCCGACTGGTTATCATGGCGGCGATTTCTAGCGGACTGCCACCATGGTTGATTCAAACGACGACGCCTTCGACGGCGAAAAAAGCAAAACCCAGATCAAGCGCGAGCTGCATGCGCTGGTCGAACTCGGCGAGCGCCTTACCACGCTCAAGGCCGATACCCTGGCTCGCCTGCCGTTGACCGACGAGCTGCGCAAGGCCCTGGCCGAAGCCAGCAAGCACACCGCTCACGGTGCCCGCAAACGCCACATGTCGTTTGTTGGCAAGCTGATGCGCGTGCAGGACCTGGATGCCATCCACGCCTTGCTCGAACAGATGGACAGCTCGACCCGCCAGTACAACGAGCGCTTCCACGGCCTGGAGCGCTGGCGCGACCGGTTGATCGACGGTAACGACGAAGACCTCGAGCGCTTCGTCAGCGAATACCCCGACACCGACCGCCAGCAACTGCGCTCGCTGGTACGCCATGCCCAGCACGAGAAGGCGCGGAACAAACCGCCTGCCGCCGCGCGCAAGGTGTTCAAGTACATCCGCGACCTCGACGAGCTGCAGCGCGGCTTGCGCTGATCACCCTGGGGCCGCTTTGCGGCCCAATCGCGACACAAGGCCGCTCCCACAGTAAGTGCGCAGCCATTTCTGCATGGCGCAATCCCTGTGGGAGCGGCCTTGCGTCGCGAAAGGACCGCAAAGCGGTCCCAGATGGCCATCACGCCCCGGTACCGCCCACGGTAATCGCGTCCAGCTTCAAGGTCGGCTGCCCGACCCCCACCGGCACCGACTGCCCGTCCTTGCCGCAAGTCCCTACCCCGCTGTCCAGCGCCAGGTCGTTACCGACCATCGACACCCGGCTCATCGCCTCCGGGCCATTGCCGATCAGGGTCGCCCCCTTCACCGGCGCGGTAATCTTGCCGTCTTCGATCAGGTAGGCCTCACTGGTCGAGAACACGAACTTGCCGCTGGTGATGTCCACCTGGCCACCGCCGAGGTTGGCGCAGTAGATGCCCTTCTTCACCGAAGCGATGATTTCCTGCGGGTCGCTTTCGCCGGCACGCATGTAGGTGTTGGTCATGCGCGGCATCGGCAGGTGCGCGTAGGATTCGCGGCGGCCGTTGCCGGTCACCGCCATGCCCATCAGGCGCGCGTTCAGCTTGTCCTGCATGTAGCCTTTGAGCACACCGTTCTCGATCAGCGTGGTGCACTCGGTCGGGGTGCCTTCGTCATCCACGCTCAGCGAGCCACGGCGGCCTTCGAGGGTGCCGTCGTCGACGATGGTGCACAGGCTCGATGCCACTTTCTCGCCAATGCGGCCGCTGAACGCCGAACTGCCCTTGCGGTTGAAGTCACCTTCCAGGCCATGGCCGACAGCCTCGTGCAGCAGCACGCCCGACCAGCCCGAGCCCAGCACCACCGGCAGGGTACCAGCCGGTGCCGGGATCGCCTCCAGGTTCACCAGGGCCTGGCGCAGCGCTTCGCGGGCATAGCCCATGACCCGCTCTTCGGTGAAGAAGCGGTAGTCGGTACGCCCGCCACCGCCCTGCCCGCCACGCTCGCGGCGGCCATTCTGCTCGACGATGACGCTGACGTTGAAGCGCACCAGCGGGCGCACGTCGGCGGCCAGGCTGCCATCGGCCGCAGCGATCAGGATGCGCTCCCAGACCCCGGCCATGCTCACACTGACCTGCTGGATACGCGGGTCCAGGGCACGGGTGGCGGCGTCGACACGCTTGAGCAGGTCGACCTTTTCAGCACGGCTGAGCACATCCAGCGGGTTGTCCGCCGGATAAAGGGCAGTCACGTCCTGGCTGCGGAAGGCCTGCACCTTACCGTTCTGCCCGGCACGGGAGATCGAACGGGCGGCACGGGCGGCCGAGGTCAGCGCTTCGAGGTTGATTGCGTTGCTGTAGGCAAAGCCGGTCTTTTCACCCGACTGGGCACGCACGCCCACGCCCTGGTCGAGGTTGAAACTGCCCTCTTTGACGATGCCGTCTTCCAGCGCCCAGGTTTCCGAGATCTGGCCCTGGAAATACAGGTCGGCGGCATCGATGCCGGGGCCGGCCAACTCACCCAGCACGCTCTGCAGGCTGTCCAGGGTCAAGCCGCCTGGGGCCAGGAGCTGCTCGCTGACGGTGGATAACATCTGGCTCATAGTCACTCCGAGGTGTGCGCAGGCCGCAACGCGCCCTGCGAGAAAAAGCGCCGGTGCGATACCACCGGCATGCGCGCCCGGATGGACGCTTGTTCGTCAATGTCGCGCTCGGCGAGCAGTACCGCTTCACCTTGCGCCTGTTCCGCGACGATGCGCCCCCAGGGGTCGACGATCGCCGCATGGCCATGGGTTTCCCGTGGCCCCGGGTGAGTGCCGCCCTGCGCCGCAGCCAGCAGGTAGCACTGGGTCTCGATGGCCCGGGCGCGCACCAGCACTTCCCAGTGCGCCGCGCCCGTTACCGCAGTGAAGGCGGCCGGCGCAGTGATCAGTTCCGCACCAGCGGCGCGCAGTGCGCTGTACAGTTCGGGGAAGCGCAGGTCGTAGCACACGCTCAGCCCCAGCCGCCCCACCGGCGTATCAGCCACCACTACCTGAGCGCCGTGAGCATAGTCGTCAGACTCGCGGTAACGGCCACGGTTGTCGGCAACGTCCACATCGAACAGGTGCAGCTTGTCATAGCGTGCCGCTACCTCACCGTGTTCGTCGATCAACAGCGAGCAGGCATGCGCCTTGGCTTCAGGCTGGCCGACCGGTGGCAATGGCAAGGTACCGGCGACAATCCATAACTTGAGGTCGCGGGCGGTACGTTTCAACCATGGCAGGACCGGCCCTTCGCCCAACGCTTCGGCGCGGCCGATGGCAGCGGCATCCTTGCGGCCCATGGCGGCGAAGTTTTCTGGCAGCACGGCCAGTTGTGCACCGCCAAAGGCGGCCTGCTCCAGCAGGGCACCGGCGCGCTGCAGGTTGGCCAGCACATCGTCCTGGCTGACCATCTGGATTACAGCTGCCTTCATGGGCACTCCTAGCGGGATTTCTCGAAAGGTTTCACAAATGTGATTCTAGGCTCTTTCACCGGACCTTCGACACGGTAGTGCACGCTGGCAAAGCGCGACACGCGGTCGCCGATCAGCCGGTCGACCAGGAACAGCGCCCCGCCCACGGCCGGCGCGCCGACAATCAAGGCCGCCAGCGGCAGGTTGTTGGTCACTGGCAGGCTCACCTGCAGGTTGGCATCGACCCGGTCGCGTACCAGGTCCAGGGTACCGTCCAGCTCGAAGTTGCTCGACGGGCCAGTCACGGCGATTGGCTCGCGGGTCACATAGACACCGTTACTGGCCACCAGCAAGCCTTTGACCCGGTCGTAGGCCAGGCCCTTGTCGAACAGGTCGGAGAAGTCCAGGCGCAAGCGCCGGCCGATGGAGTTGAAGTTCAACAGGCCGAACACCCGCAGCGCCTGGGCACTGCCTTCGACCTCGACGAACTGTCCGGTGCGCAGCGCTGCGTCCATGCTGCCAGAGAAGCGCTTGAGGCTCACCGAGGCCGGCGAACCCGGCCAGCGGCCATCCACATCCAGGCGGAAGTCGCGGCTGGTCACGGTCGGGGCAAAGCCCCAGGCCTTGAGCACATCCGCCAGGTTCTTGCCGTCCAGGCGCCCTTTGTACCAGCTGCTGGTGCCGCCCGGTTCGCCTTCCCAGCCGCCGCCACCATCGATACGCAGGCCTTTGAAGTCGAGGTCGATGTCGCTGGCGGTCACGCCACGCGCGGTCGGCCGCAGCTTGAGCGACGCACTGCCGAACAGGTCGTCACCGCGATAGAGCTTGTCGATGCTCAGGTCCAGCGCCGGCACCTTGCGCGGGTCGAACGAGGCCAGCGGGTCCGGGCCCTCCTCGGCCTGTGCCTCGGCCTGCTTTTCAGCAGCGCTGGCGGCGGGCAGGCGCAAGGTCTGCATGCGCACGACCATGGGCGCACCCTTGGCATCCGGCACCCGGGCGTTGCCGATGACTTCCTTGCTGTCGAGGCGCAAATCCCAGGCGGGGCCACCACGGGCCAGGCGCACCACGGCCTGGTTCAGGTCCAGGCCAAAGGCTTTCAGCTGGCCGATGCTCAGGTCGACGCCTTGCAGGTTCTGCCGCGCGCTACCGCCCGGGTCGTTACCGGCCAGGCGCGCCGCCTGTTCCTGCCAAGGCCCCAGGTCCAGCGCCTCCAGGCGCCCGCGCACTCGCAGGCCCTGGCCGGCAGGTACCTGGGCGTCACCGGCGCCCAGCAGCAACTCGCCACGGCCCTGCCCCAGCTTCTCGGCCGGCGCGGCGTAGGCAAAGCGGGCAAGGTCGGTGTAGGCGACATCGAAGCGCCGCTCCGGCCCCTGCAGGGTCATGCTGAAACGGGTGTCACGGGTATCGGACGCTGCCTTGCCGAACGGGGCTGGCAGGTCGATGGCCAGGCCCTTGAGGCTGGAATTGACGCTCAGGCGGTTGTCTCGGCTACCGAGGCTGACCTGCAACTGGTACGGCAGGTCGCCGGAAGCCGGCAAGGCCTGGTTGAACTGCAGCCAGTCGGTCAGTGCCTTGAGCGATACCTGGCCGCTGGCGTTGACGCGTGTCTGCATCTGCCCGGGCTGGCCTTCGGCGGTGATTTGCGCCGTCACCGGCTTGCCGAAGGCCTGCAGGCTGATGCCCTTGCCGCTCAGGCCCTTGTCCAAATCAAAACTGAAGTCACCCTTCAGGCGGCTCAACTCCAGGCTCGGCGGCGCCACCTTCAACCGCGCATCGTCGGTGGCAAAGTCCACCTGCACTTTCGGCCGCTGCCCGCGGGCCAGCGGAATGTCGAGCTTGACCTTGCCCTTGAGCGGCCCCTCGCCCTCCCAGCCGGCGAAAATCTCGCCAGTGCCGATTGGCGCTTCCTTGAGGATCTTCAGGCCATCGCCCAGGCTGCCGTCGAAGTCGCCATCGAGATACAGGTGGCTTTGCTGGCCCTGGTCGACATGCGGGATATCGACGCTCACATCACTGACCTTGGTGTCGAGCAGCACGCCACGCTGGGCCTTGATGCGCACACCGCTGTCCTCGATGAACACATCGCCATCCACGTGCTGCACCTGCGGCCAGCCCGGCTGGAAGTCCAGGGCCGCATCACGCACCTTGAAGAACAGGCTGATGCTGCGGGCTTCCGGCGCGACGCCATGGTTCAGCGAGCCCTGGTACTGGAAGTAGCCTTCGTCCACCGTGCCTTTGACGATCGCACTGCGCAGCCATTCGTCGAGGGCGGGGCTGAGCACCTCGGGCAGGTACTTGGCGGTGTAGCGGCCATCGCCTTCGGTCAGGCCGACGCGCAGGTCCATGTAGTCCTCGCGGCCCTCTTCGAACAACAGGCGAATGAGGAAGTCACCGGCGATCTTGCCCTCCTCGCCGAGCACCTTGAGGTAAGGCGCGACCAGGGTGAAACCTTCCTTGTCCAAGGCCCAGGTCAGGCGCGCATTGGCCTTCTGGTAGTGCCAGGGTTTGGCGAAGATCGGGTACAGGTGCAGCATGAACGCATCGGTATCAAGGCGCAGTTCGCCATGGCCAAGGTCACCGCTGATGCTGCCGCTGACGTTACCGGCTGCCGGCGCATTGTGATAGGCATCGAAACCGACCTTCTCCAGGTTGGCTTCGAACTGCAGGCGCTGGTCACCCTCGGCCTTGGGCCGGGCCTCCAGGCGCACATTGCGCAGAGCGCCGGTTACCTTCAGGCCATCGACCACGGCCATGACCTTGTCCGGCAGCGGCGCCAGGGCATCGATCAGCGGGGTCAGCGGCGTGAGGTCGAGGCGGTCGGCCTGCACTTGCCAGCTTTCCGCGGCAGCGTCCTCGCCTGGACGCTGCTGCAATTGCAGGTGCGACTCCCAACGGGTCTTGCCGACATCCATGGCCAGGGAGTCGACCACCACATCGAAGCCTTGCTCCCGGCGCTGGAACCAGGCGCCCAGGGCCAGGTTGTTCAGTTTGGCCGCCTTGCGCCCGGCATAGGCGCCCTGCAGCTCCGGTGCATTGAGGCGTACAACGGCCTGCTGCAACTGCCCCTTGCGCCAGTCGACCCAGAACTCGCCGCCCGCCCGCAAGGCGTCGGCATGCCACTGGCCCAGCAGGCGTGGCGGCAGCCAACGCGCCCAGTCACTCTGTGGCAGGCTCAAGTAGGCTTCGACCTGGCCGTCGCGCCAGGCGTTGGCCGAGGCACGACTGCGCAGGTTCAGCGACAGGGGCTGGCCATCGGGCAGGGTCGCGCGCAGGTCCAGGGCATGGCGCGAAGCCCCGGCCTGCAGGCCGACGCTCACATAAGTCAGGGTCAACGGGTCGCGCTGCCAGGGGTGCAGGGTGACCTGGCTGTCGAACACATCGATGCGGCCCAACTGGCGCAGGCGCTGCAACAACTCGGCGGGGTCGAGCGGCGCATCGTCCTTCTTCGGCAGGCCTTCGAGGCTCCAGGCGCCCTGCTCGTTCTCACGCAGGATCAGTTGCAGGCCGCCCAACTGAATGCGTGCCAGGCGTACCTCGCGGGCAGTGAGGCTGGCCCAGACATCGGGTACCACCTTGACGTCGTCCAGGCGCAGGGCCGTGGCCCCCTCGCCCAGTTGCAAGTCGCGCACCCGCAGCACCGGTGCCAGGCCGCTCCAGCGGCCTTCCAGGGCACCGACGTGCACGGGCAGGCCCAAAGCCTGTTCGGCTTTGCTTTCCAAATCGGCGCGGTACTCGGCCACCAACGGCACCAGTTCGCGGCCGAGGCTGACATACAGCGCCACCAGTACCGCCAGCAGGGCGCAAACGCCCAGCCCCCAGCGGGTCAAGGCGACAAGAACGCGGGTCAGACGTCCCATGGCCATGGCCCTCCAAGTCGTTTATCCATGATGGCCCGTCGTCCCGGTTTTGCCAGCCCGGGCCACCCGCGGCGCGTTTCAGAAGGCCTCAGAGCAGCACCACATCGTATTGTTCCTGCGAATACATCGACTCCACCTGGAAACGAATGGTTCGGCCGATGAAGGCCTCCAGTTCCGCGACGTTACCGGACTCTTCATCCAGCAACCGGTCGACCACCTTCTGGTTGGCCAGCACGCGGTAGCCTTCGGCCTGGTAGGCACGGGCCTCGCGCAGGATCTCGCGGAAGATTTCGTAACAGATGGTCTCGGGGGTTTTCAGCTTGCCACGGCCCTGACAGGCCAGGCAGGGCTCGCACAGCACCTGTTCCAGGCTTTCCCGTGTGCGCTTGCGGGTCATCTGCACCAGGCCCAGCTCGGTGATGCCGATGATGTTGGTCTTGGCGTGATCGCGCTCCAGCTGCTTTTCCAGGGTGCGCAGCACCTGGCGCTGGTGCTCCTCGTCTTCCATGTCGATGAAGTCGATGATGATGATGCCACCGATGTTGCGCAGGCGCAGTTGCCGGGCGATGGCGGTGGCGGCCTCGAGGTTGGTCTTGAAGATGGTCTCTTCAAGGTTGCGATGGCCGACGAAGGCGCCGGTGTTCACATCGATGGTGGTCATCGCTTCAGCGGGGTCGACCACCAGGTAGCCACCGGACTTCAGCGGTACCTTGCGCTCCAGCGCACGCTGGATCTCGTCCTCGACGCCGTACAGGTCGAAGATCGGCCGTTCGCCCGGGTAGTGCTCGAGGCGGTCGGCGATTTCCGGCATCAGCTCGCCAACGAACTGCGTGGTCTTCTGGAAGGTTTCCCGCGAGTCGATGCGGATCTTCTCGATCTTCGGGTTGACCAGGTCGCGCAAGGTACGCAGGGCCAGGCCCAGGTCCTCGTAGATGACCGTGGGCGCACCGCAAGTCTTGACCTGGGTGCCGATCTGCTCCCACAGGCGGCGCAGGTAGCGAATGTCCTGCAGGATCTCTTCAGCGCGTGCGCCTTCGGCGGCGGTACGCAGGATGAAGCCACCGGCGTCCTTGATGTTCTCGCTTTCCATGCAGTCGCTGACCACCTGCTTGAGGCGCTCGCGCTCGGCTTCGTCTTCGATCTTCAGGGAAATGCCGACATGGCTGCTGCGCGGCATGTACACCAGGTAGCGCGACGGGATCGACAGCTGGGTGGTCAGGCGCGCGCCCTTGGTGCCGATCGGGTCCTTGGTCACCTGCACCACCAGGGCCTGGCCCTCGTGCACCAGGGCGGTGATGTTCTCTACCGCCGAGCCTTCGCGCTGGGATATTTCCGAGGCATGGATGAATGCCGCGCGCTCCAGGCCGATGTCGACAAAGGCCGCCTGCATGCCCGGCAGCACACGCACCACCTTGCCTTTGTAGATATTGCCGACGATGCCCCGGCGCTGGGTGCGCTCGACATGCACTTCCTGCAGCACCCCGTTTTCCACCACCGCCACGCGCGACTCCATCGGGGTGATGTTGATCAGGATCTCTTCACTCATGGCAGGCTCTCGTCAAAGGTCTTGGATAATGATGGATGGCGTATGCAGTGCTGGCTACCGCTGGTTTGTTACCTCTGGCGTATGCGCGGGCGATTGCCAGCAGGCAATGCCGAATTGGCCGAGCAGTTCGGCCGTTTCACTGAGGGGCAAGCCGACCACCGCCGAGTAGCTGCCGGAAAGGCCGGTGACGAACACCGCGCCCAAGCCCTGGATGGCATAGCCGCCGGCCTTGTCCGCGGGCTCGCCGCTGGCCCAGTAGCGTTGCGCTTCCTCGGCGCTGATCGCACGGAAGCGCACCTTGCTGGTGACGCACAGGCTGTGCACGCGCTGGCCATCGCTCAGGGCGACCGCGGTCAAAACCTGGTGCTCGCGGCCCGAAAGGTCGGCCAGCATGGCCAGGGCATCTTCGCGGGTTTCCGGTTTGCCGAGAATACGACCATCGAGCACCACGGCAGTGTCTGCACCCAGCACCACAGCACGATTTTCCAGGGCCGCGGTGTGGCTATTCGCGGGCGCGCCCGCTCCCACAGGGACGGCGCTGCCCTCGTGAGAGCGGGCATGCCCGCGAATGGCCTGCACTGGATGTTCCAGGCTGGCCAGGCCGGCGGCAGCCTTGGCCCGGGCCAGGCGCTCGACGTAGGCCGGGGCGCTTTCATCAGGCAATGGGGTTTCATCGATGGGGGCACTGACGACGCTGAACGGTACACCGATCTGGGTCAGCAGTTCACGACGACGGGGCGAGCCGGAGGCCAGGTATAGCGGGGTCATGCAGACATCTCCCTGTCAGTCGCGGCGGCGCCGTCAGTTGATATGCAAGCGTCGGCGCAGGTCGCGCAGGGCGAAGCTGATCCACGGCCAGAGCAAGGCACTGATCACCGCCGACCAGACCAACGCCAGGGTGGGCAGGCGGTTGCCGGTCAGCGCGCTGAGCCACAGCTGGATCAGCTGGGCAATACCGAAGATCACCAGGATCACCAGGCTCTGCTGCCACATGGGGAACATACGCAGGCGCTGCTGCAACGACAGCACCAGGAAGGTGATGAGGGTAAGGATCAGCGCGTTCTGCCCCAGCAGGGTGCCGTACAGCACATCCTCGGCCAGGCCCAGCACGAACGCGGTGGTCATGCCGACCTTGTTCGGTACGGCGAGGGTCCAGAACGACACCAGCAAGGCCAGCCACATGGGCCGGAACACTTCCATGAACTGCGGCATGGGCGAGACGCTGAGCAGCAGGCCGATGGCGAAAGTCAGCCAGATGACCCAGCCGTTGTTGCGGCGTGATGCAGCCATCATTGCCTCCGGGTGTGAGCGGGTGCGGCAGGCGCGGCAGCCGGCGTGGCAGGTGCGGCCGCCGGAGCTGCAGGCTGCGCAGCCGGGGCTGCCGGGGTCGCTGGTGTGGCCGCTGGTGTGGCCGGCGTGGCAGGGGCGCTGCCAGCTGGTGCGCCCTGCTCGCCCGTCGTGGCCGGCTGGCCTGCGGTCGAGGTGCCCTTGCGGTCAGCCTCTTCCTGGGCAATGGCGGCATCGGTGGCGCGCTGTTCCGGGCTGCGCCGGTCGCTGAACACCAGCAGCATGTAGCGGCTACGGTTGAGCGCGGCGGTGGGGATGGCACGAACGATGGCGAACGGCTGGCCGGAATCGTGGATCACTTCGTTGACCGTGGCCACCGGGTAGCCGGCCGGGAACCGTTGCCCCATGCCGGAACTGACCAGCAGGTCGCCTTCCTTGATGTCGGCGGTATCGGCCACATGGCGCAGCTCCAGGCGCTCCGGGTTGCCGGTGCCGCTGGCGATGGCGCGCAGGCCGTTGCGGTTGACCTGCACCGGGATGCTATGGGTGGTATCGGTCAGCAACAGTACCCGCGAGGTGTAGGGCATCAGCTCGACCACCTGGCCCATCAGGCCACGGGCATCGAGCACCGGCTGGCCCAGGAACACGCCATCACGCTCGCCCTTGTTGATCAGGATGCGGTGGGTGAACGGGTTGGGGTCGACACCGATCAGCTCGGCCACCTCGACCTTTTCGTTGACCAGCGCCGAGGAGTTGAGCAACTCGCGCAGGCGCACGTTCTGCTCGGTCAGGGCCGCCAGCTTCTGCAGGCGCCCCTGCAGCAGCAGGGCTTCGGTCTTGAGCTTTTCGTTCTCGGCGATCAGTTCGGTGCGGCTGCCGAACTGGCCGGCCACACCTTGCCACGCACGCTGCGGCAGGTCGGTGATCCAGTACGACTCCATGAGTACCAGGCCCATCTGGCTGCGCACTGGTTTGAGCACGTCGAAGCGCGCGTCGACAACCATCAACGCGACCGACATCACCACCAGGACGAGCAGGCGAACGCCCAGCGAAGGGCCCTTGGAGAAAAGCGGTTTAATGGGCCGTTCCTCGTGGACGACTCAGGAGGTCATTGGACATGGGACAACGCACCAGCCTGGTTGCGGGTTGACGGATACGGCGCCCCGAACGGGCGCCAGCCCAGCACATACAGGTAGCACTGTGCGTACTACCTGTAAACCGGGGCTCGTGAACAGCGAGCGGAATCACTCGCTGGAGAGCAGGTCCATCGCGTGCTTGTCCATCATCTCCAAGGCGCGACCACCGCCACGGGCGACACAGGTCAGCGGGTCTTCGGCGACGATCACCGGCAGGCCGGTTTCCTGGGCCAGCAGCTTGTCCAGGTCACGCAGCAGTGCGCCACCACCGGTCAGCACCAGGCCACGCTCGGCGATGTCCGAGGCCAGCTCAGGCGGCGATTGCTCCAGGGCACTCTTGACCGCCTGGACGATGGTCGCCAGGGATTCCTGCAGCGCTTCGAGCACTTCGTTGGAGTTCAGGGTGAAGGCACGCGGTACGCCCTCGGCCAGGTTGCGGCCGCGCACGTCGACTTCGCGTACTTCGCCGCCCGGGTAGGCGGTACCGATTTCCTGCTTGATGCGCTCGGCGGTGGACTCGCCGATCAGGCTGCCGTAGTTGCGGCGCACGTAGGTGACGATGGCTTCATCGAAGCGGTCGCCGCCAACGCGGACGGATTCGGCATAGACCACGCCGTTCAGGGAGATGAGCGCGATTTCAGTGGTACCACCACCGATATCGACGACCATCGAACCGCGGGCTTCTTCGACCGGCAGGCCGGCACCGATGGCGGCGGCCATCGGCTCTTCGATCAGGAACACTTCACGGGCACCGGCACCCAGCGCCGATTCGCGAATGGCGCGGCGCTCTACCTGGGTCGACTTGCACGGCACGCAGATCAGCACACGCGGGCTCGGCTGCAGGAAGCTGTTCTCGTGAACCTTGTTGATAAAATATTGCAACATTTTTTCGCAGACGCTGAAGTCGGCGATGACGCCGTCCTTCATCGGACGAATGGCAGCAATGTTGCCAGGCGTACGGCCCAGCATGCGCTTGGCTTCGGTACCGACGGCGACGACGCTTTTCTGGTTGCCATGGGTACGGATGGCAACAACCGAGGGCTCATTCAGGACGATACCGCGCTCACGCACGTAAATAAGGGTGTTGGCAGTACCCAGGTCGATGGACAGATCGCTGGAAAACATGCCACGCAGTTTCTTGAACATGGGAAAGTGACCCTGGGGAAAGCGTGGGTAAAAAAGTGCGGCAAACTCTAACAATGGCAGGGATTTTGGGCAAGGAGCCAATATGTTAAATTGGCTGTTTTTCCGAGCACGCCAGCAGAATTTCGCGGCCGTTAGACCGCCAGAAAGCTGACATGTTCCTCACTGCGGACCCAAATTCCGGTCTTTGTTTCCCCTGGAGATCCCCATGGCGCTTGAACGCTGCGACGTGGAAAAGATCGCCCATCTGGCCCGTCTGGGCCTGAATGATGGCGAACTGCCACGCATTACTGACGCACTGAACAGCATTCTCGGGCTGGTCGACCAGATGCAAGCGGTCGACACTACCGGCATCGAGCCACTGGCCCACCCCCTGGAGGCCAGCCAGCGCCTGCGTCCCGACCAGGTCACCGAAAGCAACCAGCGCGACGCCTACCAGGCCATCGCGCCGTCGACCGAAAGCGGTCTGTACCTGGTTCCCAAAGTCATCGAGTAAGGGATAGAGCCTGCCATGCATCAATTGACCCTGGCCGAGATCGCCCGCGGACTCGCCGACAAGTCGTTTTCCTCCGAAGAGCTGACCGGCGCCCTGCTGGCGCGCATCAAGCAGCTCGACCCGCAGATCAACAGCTTCATCAGCGTCACCGAAGACCTGGCCCTGGGCCAGGCGCGTGCCGCCGACGCCCGTCGCGCCGCCGGCGAAACCGGCGCGCTGCTGGGTGCCCCGATCGCCCACAAGGACCTGTTCTGCACCAACGGCGTACGCACCAGCTGCGGCTCGAAGATGCTCGACAACTTCAAGGCGCCGTATGATGCCACCGTGGTTGCCAAGCTGGCCGAAGCCGGCATGGTCACCCTGGGCAAGACCAACATGGACGAATTCGCCATGGGTTCGGCCAACGAATCCAGCCACTACGGCGCGGTGAAGAACCCATGGAACCTCGAGCACGTCCCGGGCGGCTCGTCGGGCGGTTCGGCCGCGGCAGTGGCTGCGCGCCTGCTGCCAGCCACCACCGGCACCGACACCGGCGGCTCGATCCGCCAACCGGCGGCACTGACCAACCTCACCGGCCTCAAGCCGACCTATGGCCGCGTGTCGCGCTGGGGCATGATTGCCTACGCCTCCAGCCTCGACCAGGGTGGCCCGCTGGCCCGTACCGCCGAAGACTGCGCCCTGCTGCTGCAAGGCATGGCCGGTTTCGACGCCAAGGACTCCACCAGCATCGAAGAGCCGGTGCCGGACTACAGCGCCAACCTGAATGCTTCGCTGCAGGGCCTGCGCATCGGCCTGCCGAAGGAGTACTTCGGTGCCGGCCTCGACCCACGCATCGCCGACCTGGTCCAGGCCAGCGTCAAGGAGCTGGAAAAGCTCGGCGCGGTGGTCAAGGAAATCAGCCTGCCGAACATGCAGCACGCCATCCCGGCCTACTACGTGATCGCCCCCGCTGAAGCCTCGTCCAACCTGTCGCGCTTCGACGGCGTGCGCTTCGGCTACCGCTGCGAAAGCCCGAAAGACCTCACCGACCTGTACAAGCGTTCGCGTGGCGAAGGCTTCGGTGTCGAAGTGCAGCGCCGCATCATGGTCGGCACCTACGCCCTGTCGGCCGGCTACTACGACGCCTACTACGTGAAGGCGCAGCAGATCCGCCGCCTGATCAAGAACGATTTCATGGCTGCCTTCAACGACGTCGACCTGATCCTCGGCCCGACCACGCCGAACCCGGCCTGGAAGCTCGGCGCCAAGAGCAGCGACCCGGTCGCCGCCTATCTGGAAGACGTCTACACCATCACCGCCAACCTGGCGGGCCTGCCGGGCCTGTCGATGCCGGCCGGCTTCGTCGATGGCCTGCCGGTCGGCGTGCAGCTGCTGGCGCCATACTTCCAGGAAGGCCGCCTGCTCAACGTCGCGCACCGCTACCAGCAAGTGACCGACTGGCACACCCGCGCCCCCAACGGCTTCTGAGGAATTCACACATGCAATGGGAAGTTGTGATCGGGCTGGAAATCCACACTCAGCTCGCCACCCAGTCGAAGATCTTCTCCGGCAGCGCCACCACCTTCGGTTCCGAGCCGAACACCCAGGCCAGCCTGGTTGACCTGGGCATGCCTGGCGTACTGCCGGTGCTGAACCAGGAAGCCGTGCGCATGGCGTGCATGTTCGGCCTGGCCATCGATGCCGAGATCGGCAAGCGCAACGTGTTCGCGCGCAAGAACTACTTCTACCCGGACCTGCCCAAGGGCTACCAGATCAGCCAGATGGACCTGCCGATCGTCGGCAAGGGCCACCTGGACATCGCCCTGGAAGACGGCACCATCAAGCGCATCGGGGTAACCCGTGCGCACCTGGAAGAAGACGCCGGCAAGAGCCTGCACGAAGACTTCAGCGGCTCCACCGGCATCGACCTGAACCGTGCCGGCACCCCGCTGCTGGAAATTGTCTCCGAGCCTGACATGCGCAGCGCCAAGGAAGCCGTGGCCTACGTCAAGGCGATCCACGCGCTGGTGCGTTACCTGGGCATCTGCGACGGCAACATGGCTGAAGGCTCGCTGCGTTGCGACTGCAACGTGTCGATCCGCCCGAAAGGCCAGGCCGAGTTCGGCACCCGCTGCGAGATCAAGAACGTCAACTCGTTCCGCTTCATCGAGCGCGCGATCAACAGCGAGATCCAGCGCCAGATCGACCTGATCGAGGACGGCGGCAAGGTGGTACAGGAAACTCGCCTGTACGACCCGAACAAGGACGAGACCCGCTCCATGCGCAGCAAGGAGGAAGCCAACGACTACCGTTACTTCCCCGACCCGGACCTGCTGCCGGTGGTGATCGAGGACAGCTTCCTCGAAACCGTCCGCGCCGGCTTGCCGGAACTGCCGACGCAGAAGGTCGAGCGCTTCCAGAACCAGTACGGCCTGTCGGCCTACGACGCCAACGTGCTGGCATCCAGCCGCGAACAGGCGGACTACTTCGAGGAAGTGGTGAAGATCGGTGGCGATGCCAAGCTGGCAGCCAACTGGGTCATGGTCGAGCTGGGCAGCCTGCTGAACAAGCTGGGCATCGAGATCGACCAGGCGCCGGTCAGCGCCGCACAGCTGGGCGGCATGCTGCTGCGTATCCGCGACAACACCATCAGCGGCAAGATCGCCAAGACTGTGTTCGAGGCCATGGCCGCTGGTGAAGGCGATGCCGACAGCATCATCGAAAGCAAAGGCCTGAAGCAGGTCACCGATACCGGTGCGATCGACAAGATGCTCGACGAAGTGCTGGCGGCCAACGCCGAGCAGGTCGAACAGTACCGCGCAGCCGACGAGGCCAAGCGTGGCAAGATGTTCGGCTTCTTCGTCGGCCAGGCGATGAAAGCCTCCAAAGGCAAGGCCAACCCGGGGCAAGTGAACCAATTGCTCAAGGCCAAGCTCGAAGGGTGATTGTTTTACCCCTGTAGTCCTGCGAGGGCTTCGCCCTCGTTCGCGGCTAAAGCCGCTCCCACAGGTACAGCACCGCTCGCCAGTGCAGCGCCGTACCTGTGGGAGCGGCTTTAGCCGCGAATGGCCGCACCGGAGCATTCGAATTGCTAAAGCGATCCCTGAGCACCCTCGCCCTCTTCTCCCTGCTGGCCGGCTGCGCCAGCCAGGACATCGACGTCGACCCCGACGGTTACGACAAGACCGGCACCGCTTCCTATTACGGCGCGCGCCACCACGGCAAACGCACCGCCAGCGGCGAACCGTTCAACCAGCATGGCCTCACCGCCGCCCACCGCAGCCTGCCCTTCGGCACCCGGGTACGGGTTACCAACCTGGCCAACCAGCGCAGCGTCGTGGTGCGCATCAATGACCGTGGCCCACATACCCGCGGCCGCCTGATCGATCTTTCACGTGCCGCCGCAGAAAAAATCGGCATGATCCGTAGCGGAACCGCGCGCGTGCGAGTACAAGGGCTTAGCGACTGACGCGACAGGAGTCCGACCATTTTCGACCTGGCTACCCTTCCCACCTCCAGCCTCCTGCAACTGGGCATCGCCCTGCTGTTGCTGGTCGGCGGTGCCGAACTGCTGGTACGCGCAGCCCTGCGCCTGGCCCAGCGCCTGCACGTACGCCCGCTGATCATCGGCCTGAGCCTGGTGGCCTTCGGCAGCACTGCCCCGCAAATGACCGTGAGCCTGCAGGCCGCCTACCAGGGCGCGCCGGATGTGGCGGTGGGCAGCGTGATCGGCAGCAACATCTTCAACGTACTAGTCATTCTCGGCCTGGCCGCACTGATCATCCCGCTGCGTGTGTCGCGGCAACTGGTGCGCCTGGACATTCCACTGATGATCGTCGCCAGCGGCCTGGTCTACGGGTTATCCGCCAACGGCCACCTCGGCCGGGTCGAAGGGGTGTTGTTGCTGACCGGGCTGGTCGGCTACCTGGCTATGCTTTGGCACCAGTCGCGCCACTACGCCCGCACCTACCCCGCTCCGGCCACCGCCACCAGCAGCACCGGGCGCTTCTGGTCGGGCACGCTGCTGCAGGTGCTGGCCGGCCTGGGCCTGCTGAGCCTGGCGGGTCACTTGTTGCTGGAAGCTGCCGTAGAGGTGGCCACCGACCTGGGGCTGTCCGAGCGCATCATCGGCCTGACCGTCGTTGCCATCTGTACCTCCCTGCCGGAACTGGCCGCTGCGCTGATCGCCGCCCTGCGCGGTGAACGGGAAATCGCCGTGGGCACGGTGATAGGCAGCAACCTGTTCAACCTGCTGGCGGTGCTGGGCCTGACCGCACTGGTCACCCCCGAGCCGCTGTCGATCTCGCCCAACGCCTTGGCTTTCGACCTGCCGGTAATGCTGGGTGTTGCTGCGCTGAGCCTGCCGGTGTTCTATTCCGGTTACCGCATCACCCGCGCCGAAGGCCTGGTGTTCCTCTGCCTGTACCTGGCCTATGGGCTGCACGTGGCGGCGTTCACCATGGGCATGCCGCTGGCCGGCCGCCTGGAGCGGTTGATGCTGTTCTACGTACTGCCGGTGCTCGCCATGGTGTTGCTGTACACCACCGCACGAGCCTGGCGTCGCCAACACTAAGGAAAACAACATGGCTGATAGCAAGAAAACCGGCGAACAGATTCGGCGCCAGGTGATGGGCGATGCGTTCGTCGACCGCGCCCTGGGCAATGCCACCGACTTTACCCAGCCGCTGCAGGACTTCGTCAACGAACATGCCTGGGGCAGCGTGTGGGCCCGCGACGGGCTGCCGTTGAAAACCCGCAGCCTGATTACCCTGGCCACGCTGACGGCACTAAAGTGCCCGCAGGAGCTCAAGGGGCATGTGCGCGGGGCGTTGAACAATGGCTGTACGGTGGAGGAAATTCGCGAAGCGCTGCTGCATTGCGCGGTGTATGCGGGGGTGCCGGCGGCGATTGACGCGTTCCGTGCGGCACAGGAAGTGATCGACAGTTATCAATAGGTAGCCTGTGCCGGCCTCTTCGCGGGTAAACCCGCTCCCACAGGTACTGCACAGGTTTCAGTGCCTGTGGAGCCCCTGTGGGAGCGGGCGTGCCCGCGAAGAGGCCGGTACTGTGTTACCTACCTGGCCTGGCGAGCCTTCTTCATCTTGAAGGCCACCCACAGCACCAGGATCCACCCCGGAATCAGCATCACCGAGATGCGAATCGGCGGGGTCAGGTACATCACCACCAGGATCAGCACGATGAATGCCAGGCACAGGTAGTTGGTGACCGGGTGCCCCCAGCTTTTGTAGAACGGGGTAATCCCGGCCGCCAGCTTGGCCTTGCGGAACTTCAGGTGGGTGATGCTGATGCTCGCCCAGTTGATCACCAGCGCCGACACCGCCAGGGCCATCAGCAAACCAAAGGCTTCACCCGGCATCAGGTAGTTGATCAGCACGCACAGCCCGGTGGCGAAAGCCGACACACCCAGCGCGGTCAGCGGCACGCCGCTACGGCTTACCTTCAGCAACTGACGCGGCGCGTCGCCCTGGCTGGCCAGGCCGAACAGCATGCGGCTGTTGGCGTACACGCAGCTGTTGTACACCGACAGTGCGGCCGTCAGCACCACGATATTGAGGATGGTCGCCACCAGATCACTGTCCAGTTCGTGGAAGATCATCACGAACGGGCTGCCACCCTGCACCACCTTCTGCCACGGGTACAGCGACAGCAGCACCGCCAGGGCACCGATATAGAAGATGAGGATGCGGTACACCACCTGGTTGGTGGCCTTGGGGATGCTCTGACGCGGGTTGTCGGCCTCGGCGGCGGTGATGCCCACCAGCTCCAGGCCACCGAACGAGAACATGATCACTGCCAGTGCCATCACCAGGCCGGTGACGCCGTTGGGGAAGAAGCCGCCGTACTGCCAGAGGTTGGCCACGCTGGCGTCCGGGCCGCCATGGCCGCTGGTCAGCAGCCAGGCGCCGAAGCCGATCATGCTGACGATGGCCACCACCTTGACCAGGGCGAACCAGAACTCCATCTCGCCATAGACCTTCACCTGGGTCAGGTTGATCAGGTTGATCACCACGAAGAAGATCGCCGCCGTGGCCCAGGTGGGGAAGCCGGGCCACCAGTACTGCACGTAGATACCCACCGCTGTCAGCTCGGCCATGCCGACCAGTACGTACACCACCCAGTAGTTCCAGCCCGAGACGAAGCCGGCAAACTCGCTCCAGTACTGGTGGGCGAAGTGGCTGAAGCTGCCGGCCACCGGCTCTTCTACCACCATTTCGCCGAGCTGGCGCATGATCAGGAAGGCCATCAGGCCGGCAATGGCGTAGCCCAGCAGGACGGAAGGGCCGGCCAGCTGGATGGTCTGGGCGATGCCCAGGAACAACCCGGTACCGATGGCCCCGCCCAGCGCGATCAGCTGGATATGGCGATTCTTCAGCCCGCGCTGTAACCGCTCGGGCGTGCTCTGGTCTTGCATGAAGTGTCCTTTAGCTCAGTGAGGCTGTGTTTTTTGTGTTGTTTGCAGTCAAGGATCTAGATCCATCCGCCCCACTGCAAGATGAAAATACCAATGTTGGTGGTGATCGCCGCCATTAGCGTGGTAATCACGATGATCGACGCCGCCAGCTCATGATTGCCGTTGGCCGCCCGCGCCATGACGTAGCTGGCCGCTGCGGTCGGGCTGCCGATGTACAGGAACAGGATGCCCAGCTCGGCCCCGCGGAAGCCGCATAGCCAGGCACCGAGGGTGCCGAACAGCGGTAGCCAGACCATCTTCACCAGGCTGGCGTCGATGGCCAGCCTGCCACTGTCGCGCAGTGCCGCCAGCGACAGCGTGCCACCGATGCAGATCAGCGCCAGCGGCAGGGTCATCTGCGCCAGGTAGTCGCCCGAGGTCAGCAGCCAGTTGGGCAGCGGCACCTGGCCGTACGCCATGGGCGTGGCCACCAGCACACTGATGATCAGCGGGTTGCTGAGGATGCTCTTGCAGATGCTCCACGGGTCGGACTTCAGGTCCGGGCTGTACACCGCCAGCACCACTGCCGACAGCGAGTTGTACATGAGGATGACCAGGCCGGCGAGCACCGCCCCCAGGGAGATGCCGTAGTCGCCGTAGAGACTGGCGGCCAGGGCCAGGCCGATCACGCCGTTGTTGCCGCGGAATGCGCCTTGGGTATAGATGCCCCGGTCGGCCAGCGGGCTGCGCCAGATGGCCAGGCCCCAGGCAATGGCGAAGCCGGCCAGGGTGGCGACGATGAAATAGAGAAGGACCCCTGGTTTGACCGCCGTGGCCAGGTCGGCGTGATAGATGCCGAGGAACAGCAGCGCCGGCATGCACACGTTGAACACCAGCTGCGAGGCGACGCGGTTGAAATTGTCGTCGATCAGGCGGATACGTTTGAGCAGCACGCCCATGAACAGCATGGCGAAGACCGGGGCCGTGATGTTCAGTGTCTGGATAAGAAGGGCGAGCATGCGCAAGCGATCCTGGAGGGGGTTGCCGTTAGGGGGCTAATGATACGCCAACGGCCGGGACTTGCGGGGATCGCGGGGTGATAAAGAGAAGTTTCTGTCAGTTACGGCCCTTTCGCGGGTAAACCCGCTCCCACAGGTACTGCACAGGTCTTGAGGCTTGTGAAATACCTGTGGGAGCGGGTTTACCCGCGAAGAGGCCGGTACTGCCAGTACTGAATCAGCGCCGAACCGGGCGCTTCTGCAGTTTGCGCTGCAAGGTCCGCCGGTGCATGCCCAGCGCCCGGGCGGTGGCCGAGATATTGCCTTCGTGCTCGTTCAGCACCCGCTGGATGTGTTCCCACTGCAGGCGGTCGACCGACATCGGGTTTTCCGGCACCAGGGTGTCCAGGTCGGTGTGCTCCGACAGCAGCGCCGCCAGCACATCATCGGCATCGGCCGGCTTGCACAGGTAGTTGCAGGCACCGCGCTTGACCGCTTCCACCGCGGTGGCAATGCTCGAGTAACCGGTCAGGATCACCACGCGCATTTCCGGGTCCAGCTCCAGCAGCTTGGGCAACAGCACCAGCCCGGAGTCGCCGTCCATCTTCAGGTCCAGCGTGGCGTAGTCCGGCAGGTCCTGCTGGGCCAGGATCAACCCTTCTTCGGCAGAGCTGGCGGTGCTCACGCGGAAACCGCGGCGGCTCATGGCACGGGCCATGACCCGGGTGAAGGTGGCATCGTCATCCACCAGCAGCAGGTGCGGCAGCTCTTCGCCTTCGACCTGGTTTTCTTCGCTCATCATTCATCTCCTCGCTTGCCATAGGGCAGGCGCAGTTCGGTCAGGGTGCCACCCTGTTCATGACTATAGAGTTTCACCGAACCGCCCGCACGGGTCACGCTGGCCTTGCTCAAGAACAGGCCCAGGCCGAAGCCTTTGCCTTTGGTGGTAATGAAGGGTTTGCCGATGGCTTCGGCGATGGCCGGCGGCACGCCGGGGCCATGGTCACGGATGCTGATGACGATGTCATGGGCGTCCCAGTCCAGGCGCACTTCAAGGTCATCGGGGCAGGCATCGGCGGCATTGTTCAACAGGTTCAACAGCGCCTGGGTCAGGTCCGGCGGCGGGGTCAGGCGCGGCACCTGGCCGTCGCGCAGGCGCTGGAAGCGGTAGCTGGCTTCCGGGCGCATCAGGTGCCAACGGTTGAGCGCTTCGTCCAGCCAGGCCGTCACATCCTGCTCCACCACGGCCAGGCGGCGGTTGGCTTCGGCGGCGCGTACCAGCTGTTGCAGGGTTTCCTTGCACAGCTTCACCTGGTCCTGAAGGATCTGCAGGTCTTCCTGCAGCAGCGGGTCGGCGTGGTCCTGGCGCATTTCGTTCAGCAGCACGCTCATGGTCGCCAACGGCGTGCCCAGCTCATGGGCGGCACCGGCGGCCTGGGTGGCCACGGCCAGCAGCTGCTCGTCGCGCAGGCTTTCTTCACGCCGCTCGGAACGCAGCTGCTCCTGGCGGCGCAGCTCTTCGGCCATGCGCGCGGCAAAGAAGGTGATCACTGCGGCGGCCAGGGCAATGCTCAACCACATGCCATAGACCTGCATCTTGTCCCGCGCCATCGGCAGGCCTTCGAGCGGGTAGAACTGCACCAGCAACAGGCTGTAGGCGGTCAGGGCAATGCCCGAGAGAATCAGCGAATACGCCCACGGCAGGGTCACCGCGGCGATCGCCAGCGGCACCAGGTAATACGACACGAACGGGTTGGTCGAGCCGCCGGAGTAATACAGCAAGGCACTGTGGATCAGCAGGTCGCAGGCCAGTTGCAGGGCATACTCCAGCTCGGTGACCGGCAACGACAGGCGCAGGCGCAGGGCCGTGAAGGCGCACAGCAGCGAAGACAAGGCCAAGGTGCCGGCCAGCGACAGCCAGGGCAAGGGCAGCAGTTCGGTCCAGTAGGCGACGCCCACGGAGCCGGCCTGGGCAGCCAGGACCAGGACCCGAATGACGGTCAGGCGCCAGAGGTTCTGGCGAGTAGCGGACAACGGTTGTACGGCGGCGAGCATGAGCTCTCCTGATGAGTGCTCCAGAAAAATCGGCTGGAGTATACCGAAGCCAGGCGCCTCGCTGCAGCGATGCGGCAAAGCGCCACACTTTGTCACAGGTTGATGATGGCACTTTTGAACCCACTACACTGTTGCCGGTCTGATGGGCCATGCGTGGAATGGATGACCACAACCCACGCCTTATATTGCCAAGGAGTACCACATGCAAATCCCACGTCGCGGCACCGCCCTGATCCTGTCCTGCGGCCTGCTCGCCAGCCTGCCGGCGCTGGCTGCCGATGAGCCGCGCTACAACCAGGTCTCGCTGCGTGCCGAAGTCAGCAAGGAAGTGGCGCGTGACCTGATGGTCGTTACCCTGTACAGCGAAGCGCAGAACACCGACCCGGGCAAGCTCGCCAAGCAGATCACCGAAACCATGAACAAGGCCGTACAGCAGTCGCGCCAGGTCAAGGATGTGAAGATCAGCCAGGGCAGCCGCAACAGCTACCCGGTATATGACAGCAAGGGCCAGAAGATCACCGGCTGGCGCGAGCGCGCCGAGCTGCGCCTGGAAAGCGCCAACTTCCCGGCCCTGTCGCAGCTGACCGCCGACCTGCTGCAAGAGCTGAAGATGGGTGGCATGGACTTCTCCATCGCCCCGGCCACGCGCAAGGCCAGCGAGGATGCACTGCTCAAGGATGCGGTGGATGCCTTCAAGGCGCGCGCCCAGCTGGCTACCGAAGCGCTGGGCGGCAAGGGCTACAAAGTGGTCAGCCTGAACCTCAACAGCAGCGGTTACCCACGCCCGTACCTGCGCAGCGCACCGATGGCGATGAAGGCCATGGGGGCTGATGAGTCGGCACCGGCGCCGGATATCGAGGCCGGGACCAGTGAAGTGAGCATGAATGCCGATGGCCTGATCGAAGTGCAGATGCCTTGAAGAGTCCTCGAAACACCTGTGGGAGCGGGCTTGCCCGCCCTCATGGAACTGCACATAACACATTGAATTAGCAGGGACCCTGTGGGAGCGGCTTTAGCCGCGAACACCGGCGCAGCCGGTGCCATGCACCGCGTTGGATTCTTCGCGGCTAAAGCCGCTCCCACAGGGTACGCGGATCGCTTGCGAGTCCAGTTGTCTGTCAAATCAGGATTTTCGGAAATTTCCTACGCACCAAATAGGTGCTTCCTACACTAACCCCGCCTCGAAATATCCCGCAAAAAGCCATCATTTTGCCTACGCAAACGTTTAACTTCTTCGAAAGTTATATCAATGCGACATCCATGTACGACCGTACCACTTTTCTGGCGTCAACTATCCCTCCGCATATTGCATTGGGAACAGCCCCTGCATAAGTATCCGCAGGTCGGCTCACGAGGCCACCTCAATCGAAAAATGACAACAATGAGGCCACCATGCTCAAACACGCAGTCATTCCGTTCCTGCTAGGCGCAGGCTTGCTCTCCGGCGCACCGTCGGCCCTCGCCGCGTCCAACCTGGTGTTCTGCTCCGAAGGCAGCCCGGCCGGCTTCGACCCAGGCCAATACACCACAGGGACTGACTTCGACGCCTCGGCCGAGACCGTGTTCAACCGCCTGACCCAGTTCGAACGTGGCGGCACTGCAGTCATCCCGGGTCTGGCGACCAAGTGGGAAGTCTCCGACGACGGAAAGACCTACACCTTCCACCTGCGCGAAGGGGTCAAGTTCCACACCACCGACTATTTCAAACCCACCCGCAACTTCAACGCCGACGACGTGCTGTTCACCTTCAACCGCATGCTCGACAAGAACCACCCGTTCCGCAAGGCCTACCCCACCGAGTTCCCATACTTCACCGACATGGGCATGGACAAGAACATCGCCAAGCTGGAGAAGCTCGACGAGCACACGGTCAAGTTCACCCTCAACGAAGTCGACGCCGCATTCATCCAGAACCTGGCCATGAGCTTCGCCTCGATCCAGTCCGCCGAATACGCCGACCAACTGCTCAAGGACGGCAAGGCCGCCGACATCAACCAGAAGCCGATCGGCACCGGCCCGTTCGTGTTCAGCAAGTACCAGAAGGACGCGCAGATCCGCTTCAAGGGCAACAAGGACTACTGGCAACCCGATGACGTGAAGATCGACAACCTGATCTTCGCCATCACCACCGACGCCTCGGTGCGCATGCAGAAGCTGAAGAAGAACGAGTGCCAGGTCACCCTCTTCCCGCGCCCGGCCGACATCCAGCCGCTGAAGCAGGACCCCAAGCTGCAGATGCCGCAACAAGCCGGCTTCAACCTCGGCTACATCGCCTACAACGTGATGGACAAGGTCAAGGGCAGCAACGAGGCCAACCCGCTGGCCCAGCTGAAAGTCCGCGAGGCGCTGGACATGGCCGTGGACAAGAAAAAGATCATCGAGTCGGTCTACCAGGGCGCCGGCCAACTGGCGGTCAACGCCATGCCGCCGACCCAGTGGTCCTATGACGACAGCATCAAGGACGCCTCGTTCGACCCTGAGAAAGCCAAGCAGCTGCTCAAGGAAGCCGGCATCAAGGAAGGCACCGAAATCACCCTGTGGGCGATGCCCGTGCAACGCCCGTACAACCCCAATGCCAAGCTGATGGCCGAGATGCTGCAATCCGACTGGGCCAAGGTCGGCATCAAGGCGAAGATCGTCAGCTATGAATGGGGCGAGTACATCAAGCGCTCCAAAGGCGGCGAACAAGGCGCCATGCTGATCGGCTGGAGCGGTGACAACGGTGACCCGGACAACTGGCTGGGCACCCTGTACGGCTGCGACGCCATGAGCGGCAACAACTTCTCCAAGTGGTGCTACAAGCCCTACGACGACCTGATCAAGCAGGCCAAGGCCACCTCCGACCAGGCCAAGCGCACCGAGCTGTACCAGCAGGCACAGCACATCCTCAAGGAGCAGGTGCCGATCACCCCGATCGCCCACTCCACCGTGTACCAGCCCATGAGCGCCAAGGTGAAGGACTTCAAGATCAGCCCGTTCGCGCTGAACTCCTTCTACGGCGTCAGCGTGGACAAATAGGCTAGCCAAGGCACCCGCCGAGCGGCGGGTGCCCCGCCATCCTCGTACCCTTTCATGTCGTCCCGCCGCCATCCGCAGCGGGGTCGGCGACCTGTTGCCGCCATTCGTACCCCGAGGCGGTGCAAACAGACGTAAAAGGACTTTCCATGCGCCATACCACCCGCCTTTCCGCCCTGCTGGCCCTGGGCCTGATCAGCCAATCGCCGGCCCTGCTGGCCAACAACCTGGTGTTCTGCTCCGAAGGCAGCCCGGCCGGCTTCGACACCGCCCAGTACACCAGCGCCACCGACAACGACGCCGCCGAACCGCTCTACAACCGCCTGGTCGAATTCGAACGCGGCGGCACTGCCGTGCACCCTGCCCTGGCGACCCGCTGGGAGGTTTCCGAGGACGGCCTGCGCTACACCTTCCACCTGCGCGAAGGGGTGAAATTCCACAGTAACAAGGCCTTTGCACCAAGCCGCGACTTCAACGCCGACGACGTGCTGTTCACCTTCAACCGCATGCTCGACAAGAACCACCCGTTCCGCCAAGCCTACCCGACCGAGTTCCCCTATTTCATCAGCATGGGCCTGGACAAGAACATCGCCCGTGTCGAAAAGACCGACCCACTGACCGTGGTGTTCACCCTGAACAAGGTCGATGCCGCGTTCATCCAGAACCTGGCCATGAGCTTCGCTTCCATCCTGTCTGCCGAATACGCCGAACAACTGATGGCCAGCGGGCGCCCCAGCGACATCAACCAGCAACCGATCGGCACCGGCCCGTTCGTGTTCCAGCGTTATCAGAAGGATTCGCAGATCCGCTACAAGGGCAACAAGGCCTATTGGTCACCGCAGGACGTGAAGATCGACAACCTGGTGTTCTCGATCAACATCGACCCTTCGGTACGCATCCAGAAGCTGCGCCGCAACGAATGCCAGGTCACCCTGCACCCGCGCCCCGCCGACTTGCCGGCGCTCAAGGCCGACAGCAAACTGCAGGTGCTGCAGCAACCTGGCTTCAATCTCGGCTACATCGCCTACAACACCCAGCACCCACCGTTCGACCGCCTGGAAGTGCGCCAGGCGATGGACATGGCAGTGAACAAGCAGGCGATCATCCAGGCCGTGTACCAGGATTCCGGCCAGCTGGCAGTCAACGCCATGCCGCCGACCCAGTGGTCCTATGACAACAGCCTCAAGGATGCACCCTTCGACCCGGAAAAGGCCAAGCAGCTACTGCAGCAGGCCGGGGTCAAGCCGGGCACCGAGATCACCCTGTGGGCCATGCCGGTGCAGCGCCCGTACAACCCCAACGCCAAGCTGATGGCGGAGATGCTCCAGGCCGACTGGAGCAAGCTCGGCTTCAAGGTGCGCATTGTCAGCTACGAATGGGGCGAGTACCTCAAGCGCATGAAAGGCGGCGAGCACGATATCGCCCTGATCGGCTGGACCGGGGACAACGGTGACCCGGACAACTGGCTGGGCACCCTCTACAACTGCGATGCCATCGGCAGCAACAACTACTCGCTGTGGTGCGATCCGCAGTACGACAGCCTGGTCAAGCAGGCCAAGCAGGTCACCGACCGCACGCAGCGCACCGCCCTATACCAGCAGGCCCAGCAGCGGCTCAAGCAACAGGTGCCGATTACCCCGGTGGCGCACTCCACGGTCAACCAACCGCTCAGCGTCAAGGTTTCCGAGTTCAAGGTCAGCCCGTTCGGGCGCAACGACTTTTCCGGTGTGAGTGTTGATTGATCTTTAGCCCTCAAGGGCCTCTTCGCGGGTAAACCCGCTCCCACAGGTACGGCGCACATGCCGAAACCTGTGGTGCCCTGTGGGAGCGGGTTTACCCGCGAAAGGGCCGGCCACAGCCAACACAACGCCCCGATTCTGCCCGGTGACCCCGGGCAACCCTGGCAACACCGCAGCAAGAAGCCCGGCCCACAAGGCCAGGCAATAACTAGAAGAACAGAAAGGGAGCTTTAACCTTGAGACTATTCACCTTGACCGCACTGGCGTTATCCATCAGTGCCTTATCCACCGTGACCCAGGCCGACCCGCAAAGCCAGGAATACGTGCCCATCACCCTCAAAGGCAGCAGCGAGCAGGAGCAGGCCAGCGGCTTCGTCGACGGCCAGAGCCTGTCCGGCAGCACCCGCAACTGGTACGCCCGCGAGCGCGCCACACGCGCCCCGCTGTGGAAGTACTACAAGAGCGACGGCACCCGCCACGACACCCACAGCCGCGAGAACTGGGTGCAGGGCACCATCCTCAACTACAGCTCCGGCTTCACCCAGGGCACCGTCGGCTTCGCCGTCGAAGCCGCCGGCTACAATGCCATCGCCCTGCTGCAGAACCGCGAGGACGTCGCCGGCCCCAACAACCGCACCCTGACCCACAGCGACGGCGACCCGGTCGGCCAGTGGAGCAAGATGGGCCTGGCCAACGTCAAGGCGCGGGTGTCCAACACCACCCTCACCGTCGGCCGCCAATCGGTGGACACGCCGATGATCGCCTACATCGGCAACCGTGCCCTGCCCTCGAGCTTCCAGGGCGCGTTTTTGCACAGTGCCGAATTCGACAACCTGAGCTTCGACCTGGGCACCTTCGACCGCGTCTCGCCACGTACCGAACAGAGCCTCAGCAAGTTCCGCACCGAGTACAGTGCCACTGGCGTGGAAACCGACCGCGCCAGTACCGCCGGCATCAACTACCAGCCGTTCAAGAGCCTGAGCACCAGCCTGTACGCCACCAAGGTCGACGACTTCTGGAACCAGTACTACTTTGGCGCCAACCACGTGCTCGGCGACAGCGCAGTGCTCAGCCTGAGCACCGGCCTGAACTACTACAAGACCGTCGACGCCGGCAGCAAGAAGATGGGCGAGATCGACAACGACACCTACAGCCTGTCGTTCGGCCTGACCCACCAGGCCCACACCCTCAGCGCCTCCTGGCAGCAGGTCAACGGCAACGAGTACTTCGACTACCTGCACGAAACCAACGGCATCTACCTGGCCAACTCGCTGCTGTCGGACTTCAACGGCCCCAACGAGAAATCGCTGCAGATTTCCTACGTGCTGAACATGGCGCCGTACGGCGTGCCGGGCCTGAAGTTCAACCTGTACAACGCCCGCGGCTGGGGCATCGATGGTACCCATTACCGCGGTACCGCCTACGACGTGAACGGCCTGGACGGCGAAACCCACTACGAGTGGGGCTTCGGCACCAGCTACGCGGTACAGAGCGGGCCGCTGAAAGACACCAGCATCCGTGCCACCTACACCGCGCACCGCGCCAGCAAGGCCCAGGGCGATGGCAGCCTGGATGAGTTCCGGGTGGTTACCACCATTCCATTCAACATTCTCTGACCGCCGGCGCCACGGCCTGCTTCGCTGCGGGCCGTGGCGGCTACGCTGGAATCAATGCAAGCAGGGAGTCCACCCATGCAGAGAGCTTTCATGAAATCGCTACCGCTACGCCTCGCCCTGGCAGCGCTGGTACTGGGCAGCGCCACGCAGCTGGCGGCCAAGCCGCTGGTAGTGTGCACCGAGGCCAGCCCGGAAGGGTTCGACGTTGTCCAGTACACTACGGGGGTCACCTTCGATGCCACCTCCGAAGCGCTGTTCAACCGCCTGGTCGACTTCAAGCCTGGCACCACCGACGTCCAGCCGGCCCTGGCCGAACGCTGGGACATCTCACCGGACGGCCTGACCTACACCTTCCACCTGCGCCAAGGGGTGAAGTTCCACAAGACCGACTACTTCACGCCCACTCGCGAATTCAACGCCGATGACGTGTTGTGGAGCCTGCGCCGTCAGCTCGACCCGGCGCACCCGTGGCACGACAAGACCAGCGTCGGCTACCCGTACTTCGAAAGCATGTCCTTCAAAAGCCTGCTCAAGTCGGTGGACAAGACCGATGACCACACCGTGGTGATCACCCTCACTCGCCCGGAAGCACCGTTCCTGCGGGACATGGCCATGGGCTTCACCTCGATCTACTCCGCCGAATACGGCGACCAGTTGCTCAAGGCCGGCAAGACCGCCGAGCTCAACAGCAAGCCGATCGGCACCGGCCCGTTCATCTTCCAGCGTTACAACAAGGACGCCCAGGTCCGCTTCAAACCCAACCCGGACTACTTCCGCGGCAAGCCCCCGGCCGACGCCCTGATATTCGCCATCGCCACCGACAGCAACGTGCGCCTGCAAAAGCTGCGCGCCAACGAATGCCAGGTGGCGCTGTACCCCAAACCGGAGGACGTGCCGACGATCAAGGCCGACCCCAAGCTCAAGGTCGCCGAGACCGAAGCGCTGGTTACCGGCTATATCGCCATGAACACCCAGCACAAGTACCTCAGCGATGTGCGCGTGCGCAAAGCCATCAACATGGCCTTCGACCGCCAGACACACGTCGACCAGCTGTTTGGCAAGGACAACGCGCTGGTGGGCGTGAACCCATACCCGCCGACCATGCTCGGTTACAACACCACCAACCAGAACCCGCCTCGGGACCTGGCCAAGGCCCGTGCCCTGCTCAAGGAAGCTGGCGTACCGGAAGGTACCGTGATCACCCTGTTCACCCGCAACGGCGGCGGCATGACCAACCCCAACCCACGCCTGTCCGCCGAGATGCTGCAGGCCGACCTGAAACAGGTCGGCCTGCAGTTGGATATCCGCGTGATGGAATGGGCCGAAATGCTGCGTCGTGCCAAGAACGGCGAAGCCGACCTGGTCTCCACCGGCTGGGCAGGCGACAACGGTGACCCGGACAACTTCCTCACCCCGCTGCTGAGCTGCGAGGCCGCCAAGAACGGCGAGAACTACGCCCGCTGGTGCAATCCGCAGTTCCAGGAACTCATCACGCGCGCACGGCAGATGACGGATGACAATGAGCGCCGATGGGTCTATGCCGAGGCTTTAAGGGTGTACGATGACGACCAACCCTGGATCAGCATGGCCCACCCCAAGGTGTTCGCCGCCATGCGTGACAACGTGGAGGGCTACGTGATCAGCCCTCTGGCCAACAACAACTTCGCCACCACCAAGGTGAAGTAGAACAACAACGACCGCCGGCAACCCACACGGGGACCGGCGGCACCCCGTAGCGTGCTGCTAGCCGCACGGCCTGATGAGGTAACCCAGACAATGTTGAGCTTTATTGCCCGGCGCCTTGGCCTGCTGATACCGACATTTTTCGGTATCACCTTGCTGACCTTCGCGCTCATACGCCTGATCCCCGGCGACCCGGTGGAAGTGATGATGGGCGAGCGCAGGGTCGACCCCGAAATGCATGCCCAGGCCATGGAGCGCCTGGGCCTGAACAAGCCGCTGCCGGTCCAGTACCTGGACTACGTCGGCAAGCTGGCCCAGGGTGACCTCGGTGAATCGCTGCGCACCCGCGAGAGCGTGTGGAGCGAGTTCCTCACCCTGTTCCCGGCCACCCTGGAACTGGCCTTTGCCGCCCTGTTGTTCGCCGGCATCGTCGGCCTGCTGGCCGGGGTGATCGCTGCGCTCAAGCGCGGATCGCTGTTCGACCACGGGGTGATGGGCATTTCCCTGGCCGGTTACTCGATGCCGATCTTCTGGTGGGGCCTGATCCTGATCATGTTCTTCTCGGTAAGCCTGGGCTGGACCCCGGTGTCCGGGCGCATCGACCTGCTCTACGACATCGAGCCGAAGACCGGCTTCATGCTCATCGACACCCTGCTCAGCGACGAGGAAGGCGCGTTCAAGGACGCGGTGATGCACCTGATCCTGCCGGCCATCGTGCTCGGCACCATCCCGCTGGCGGTGATTGCCCGCATGACCCGCTCGTCGATGCTCGAAGTGCTGCGCGAGGACTACATCCGCACCGCCCGCGCCAAAGGCCTGTCGCCGGCCCGCGTGGTGTTCGTGCACGGCCTGCGCAACGCGCTGATCCCGGTACTGACCGTATTCGGCCTGCAGGTCGGCACGTTGCTGGCCGGTGCGGTGCTGACCGAAACCATCTTTTCCTGGCCGGGCATCGGCAAGTGGCTGATCGAAGCCATCGGTGCCCGTGACTACCCCGTGGTCCAGAACGGCATCCTGTTGATCGCCTGCCTGGTGATCCTGGTCAACTTCGTCGTGGATATCCTCTACGGCCTGGCCAACCCACGCATCCGTCATCAGCGCTGAGGCCTTCGCCATGACTAGCCCGATTCCGAAATCCGTCACACCGGTCAGCCCGGTGGACCAGAGCCTGCTCTACCCCTCGCCATACAAAGAATTCTGGCAAGCCTTCGCCCGCAACAAAGGTGCGGTGATGGGCCTGGCCTTCATGTGCCTGGTGGTGTTCTGCGCGCTGTTCGCGCCGTGGGTTGCCCCGCACGACCCGAGCGAGCAGTACCGCGAATTCCTGCTGACCCCACCGGTGTGGCTCGAAGGTGGCAGCTGGCAGTTCATCCTCGGCACCGACGAGCTGGGCCGCGACCTGCTTTCGCGGCTGATCCAGGGCGCGCGGCTGTCGCTGCTGATCGGCCTGTCGTCGGTGGTGATGTCGTTGATCCCTGGCATCCTGCTGGGCCTGCTGGCCGGTTTCTTCCCGCAACTGCTCGGCCCGTCGATCATGCGCCTGATGGACGTGATGCTGGCCCTGCCCTCGCTGCTGCTGGCAGTGGCCATCGTCGCCATCCTCGGCCCAGGCCTGATCAACACCGTGATCGCCATCGCCATCGTGTCGTTGCCATCCTACGTGCGCCTGACCCGCGCCGCCGTGATGGGCGAGCTGAACCGCGACTACGTCACCGCCGCACGCCTGGCTGGTGCCGGGCTGCCACGGCTGATGTTCGTCACCGTGCTGCCCAACTGCATGGCACCGCTGATCGTGCAGGCCACCCTCAGCTTCTCCTCGGCCATCCTCGACGCCGCCGCCCTGGGCTTCCTTGGCCTTGGCGTACAGCCGCCAACCCCGGAGTGGGGCACCATGCTGGCTTCGGCCCGTGACTACATCGAGCGCGCCTGGTGGGTGGTGAGCCTGCCCGGCCTGACCATTCTGCTCAGTGTGCTGGCAATCAACCTGATGGGCGACGGCCTGCGCGATGCGCTGGACCCGAAACTCAAGAACGCCGCCTGAGGAGAACGCCATGTCACTGTTGCAGATCAACAACCTGAACGTGCGCTTCGGCGACGCCAATGCGGTACCGGTGGTCGATGGCCTGGACCTGACGGTGGAGGCCGGCGAGATCCTGGCCATCGTCGGCGAATCCGGCTCGGGCAAGTCCGTGACCATGATGGCCCTGATGGGCCTGATCGACGCCCCCGGGCGCATCACCGCCGACTCGCTCACCTTCGACGGCACCGACATGCTCAAGCTCACCGGCCGCCAGCGACGCAAGGTGGTGGGCAAGGACATCGCCATGGTCTTCCAGGACCCGATGACCGCGCTCAACCCCAGCTACACCGTGGGCTACCAGATCGAGGAAGTGCTGCGCCAGCACCTGGGCCTGAAGGGCAAGGCCGCGCGCCAGCGTGCCCTGGAGCTGCTGAAAAAGGTCGAGATCCCGGCTGCGGAAAGCCGCCTGGACGCCTACCCGCACCAGCTGTCCGGCGGCATGAGCCAGCGCGTGGCGATTGCCATGGCGATTGCCGGCGAGCCCAAGCTGCTGATTGCCGACGAACCCACCACTGCGCTGGACGTGACCATCCAGGCGCAGATCATGGAGCTGCTGGTCAACCTGCAGAAGGAGCGCAACATGGCGCTCATCCTGATCACCCACGACCTCGCCGTGGTCGCTGAAACCGCCAGGCGGGTGTGCGTGATGTACGCCGGCCAGGCCGTGGAAGTGGGCCAGGTGCCGGAGCTGTTCGACGTGCCCGCCCACCCCTACAGCGAAGCGTTGCTGGCGGCGATCCCCGAGCACAGCATCGGTGCCGAACGCCTGGCCACCCTGCCCGGCATCGTCCCCGGCCGCTACGACCGCCCCGTGGGTTGCCTGCTGTCACCGCGCTGCCCGTACGTGCAGGACAACTGCCGGCGCCAGCGCCCGCCCCTCGATCCCCAGGCCCATGGCCTGGTGCGTTGCTTCTACCCGCTGAACCAGGAGGTGGCGTGATGGCCGTCGTTCTATCCGCCCGGGAGCTGACCCGGCATTACGAAGTCTCCCGCGGGCTGTTCAAGGGCCACGCCCTGGTCCGCGCGCTGAATGGCGTGTCGTTCGAACTGGAGGCCGGCAAGACCCTGGCCGTGGTCGGCGAGTCCGGCTGCGGCAAGTCGACCCTGGCCCGCGCACTGACCCTGATCGAAGAGCCGTCGTCCGGCTCGCTGCAAATTGCCGGCACCGAAGTGAAAGGCGCCAGCAAGAGCGAGCGCAAGCAACTGCGCCGCGACGTACAGATGGTTTTCCAGAGCCCCTACGCGTCGCTCAATCCACGGCAGAAGATTGGCGACCAACTGGCCGAGCCGCTGCTGATCAACACCTCGCTGAGCAAGGCCGAGCGGCGAGAAAAGGTGCAGAAGATGATGGAACAGGTCGGCCTGCGCCCCGAGCATTACCAGCGCTACCCGCACATGTTCTCCGGCGGCCAGCGCCAGCGTATCGCCCTGGCCCGGGCAATGATGCTGCAGCCCAAGGTGCTGGTGGCGGACGAACCGACCTCGGCGCTGGACGTGTCGATCCAGGCCCAGGTACTGAACCTGTTCATGGATTTGCAGAAGGAGTTCAATACCGCCTACGTGTTCATCTCGCACAACCTGGCGGTGGTGCGGCATGTGGCCGATCAGGTGCTGGTGATGTACCTCGGCCGGCCTGCGGAGATGGGGCCGAAGGAAGATATCTACGAAAGGCCGTTGCACCCGTATACCCAGGCACTGCTTTCGGCGACGCCGGCGATTCACCCGGACCCTTTGAAGCCGAAGATCCGCATTGCCGGGGAGTTGCCCAACCCGCTGAACCCGCCGGATGGGTGTGCGTTTCACAAGCGTTGCCCGTATGCGACCGAGCGGTGTGCCAAGGAAGTGCCGGCGCTCAGGCAGGTGAGTACCCGGCAGGTGGCTTGTCACTATGCCGAGCAGTTTCTTTAGCCTTTAGATAGACGGGGCTGCTTTGCAGCCCATCGCGACACAAGGCCGCTCCTACAAGGGACCGCGATCTCCTGTAGGAGCGGCCTTGTGTCGCGATGGGCCGCAAAGCGGCCCCAAAAATCTCAATGCATGAAGAACCAGGTCAGGATAATCACCGGAATCGGCACCGGCCGGTGGAAATTGGGCCGAAGATACGAATTGCCGGATGGGTGAATACCCGGCAGGTGGCTTGTCACTATGCCGAGCAGTTTCTTTAGCCTTTAGATAGCCGGGGCTGCGTTGCAGCCCATCGCGACACAAGGCCGCTCCTACAAGGGACCGCGATCTCCTGTAGGAGCGGCCTTGTGTCGCGATGGGCCGCAAAGCGGCCCCAAAAATCTCAATGCATGAAGAACCAGATCAGGATAATCACCGGAATCGGCACCCCAATCATCCAAAGCAGTATCGAGCGCATGGCCTTTCTCCTTGTTCGATGTTGAACAGACCGGTGCACTCGCCATGCCATCCCTGTCAAAAAATCACTCTCAACCGAATCAACGGCTTACTGCCCAAGCCGCTTGGCAAAACCGTGCAATATGCCGGATCCGCACCCTTGCAGCTGGGTGTTCTGCAATGCACTATCAGGCTCATGACCGCCACCACCCTCCCCGACGGCCCCGAGCAGACCCCGCTCACCGCCGACACCGTGCTGCGCTACCACCTGTGCTGGAAGCACCGCGACCTCGACGGCGTCATGGCGCTCTACCACCCCGACATCCAGTACCACGACTTCTTCCAGAACCGCGTGCTCGGCTACCAGGAACTGCGTGACTATGTGCGCGCCTGCCTGCCCCATGAAGCCGGCGAAGACATCGTGCACAGCGACCGCATCCGCGTCGACGGCTGTACCGCGTTCATCCAGTACCAGGTCACGGTCCAGGGCGGCGACGGCCTGGTGGCGTTTCAGTCCAGCGAGGCGATTACCGTGAAGGACGGCCTGATCTGGCAGGTCAACGAATACGCCACGCTGGTCCGCCGGAGCAGCAGTGGCCATGCCAGCAGCGGCCCGCGCCCGGCCACCAGCCGCCTGGGCCTGTCACCCCGACAGCTGTCGACCATGGCCCAGGACCTGGAACACTACTTCCAGCGCCAGCGCCCCTACCTGGACCCGGAGCTGGACCTGCAGCAGGTGGCCGACGCCAGCGGCTACAGCCGCAACCAGATCTCCTACCTGCTCAATCAGGTGCTCGGGCAAAGCTTCTACCGCTACGTCAACCAGGCCCGCCTGCAGCACTTGATGGCCAGCCTCGACGACGACAGCATCGAAGCCACGATCGACGAGCTGGCGTTCAATGCCGGTTTCAACTCGTTGTCGGCGTTCTACAAGTGTTTCCGCGAACACACCGGGCTTACGCCCAAGGCGTACCTTAAGCAAATTTCCCTGCGTGCACGCACGTAGGACAGCCGCCCGCCGACACCACTAGGATCACCCACAGACCTTGACGGATGTGGAGCCGAACCCGATGCAACCCCTGCGCACGCTCAGCCTGTGGATGGACCAGCTCGACGAGCCGTTGTGCGCCCGCCCGGCCCTGCGCGAGGACCTGGACGCGGATGTATGCATCATCGGCGCTGGCTACACCGGCCTGTGGAGCGCCTACTACCTCAAGCGCCAGGCGCCACAGCTGAACATCGCGATAATCGACGCCAACATCGCCGGCTTCGGCGCCTCGGGGCGCAACGGCGGCTGGCTGATGGGCAACCTGCTCGGCGAAGACCGCCTGCTGGCCACCCTGTCGCCGCAACAGCGCCGCGCCAGCATCGACCTGCTGCATGGCATTCCCGATGAAGTACACCGCGTGCTGCATCGCGAGAGCATCGACTGCGACTACCGCAAAGGCGGCGTGCTGTACTGCGCCGCGCGCTACCCGGAACAGGAGCGCAGCCTGCGCGCCTACCTCGACGACCTTTATCGCCAAGGCATGACCGAGGACGACTATCGCTGGCTACGCCCCGAACAGCTTGACGCTCAGTTGCGGGTCAGCAACGCCTATGGCGCCATCTACAGCCCGCACACCGCAACCATCCAACCCGCCAAGCTGGCGCGTGGGCTGGCCCGGGCGGTAGAGGCGCTGGGCGTACCCATCTACGAAAACACCCCAGCCATCGACTGGCAGCCGGGTGAGGTGCGTACCCCGTTGGCGCGCATCCGTTGCCAATGGATGGTACCCGCCGTGGAGGGCTACGCCGCCAGCCTGCCGCCATTGGGCAAACATCAGCTGCCGGTACAGAGCCTGTTGGTGGCCACCGAACCACTGCCGGAGGCCACCTGGCAACAGATCGGCCTGAACCAGGGCCAGGCGTTCAGCGAAAGCAGCCGCCAGGTCACCTACGGCCAGCGCACCGCCGACAACCGCCTGGTATTCGGCGCCCGTGGCGGCTACCGCTTCGGTGGCCGCCTGCGCGAAAACTTCAACCTCGACGAACAGGAAGTCGAGCTGCGCCGCTACCTGTTCAGCGAGCTGTTCCCGCAGCTGAAGCACGTGCGTATCACCCATTCCTGGGGCGGCAACCTGGGCATGGCGCGGCGCTTCCGCCCGCACATGCTCTGCGACCGCCAGCGCGGCATCGCCCTGGCGGGCGGCTACGGCGGCGAAGGCGTCGGCGCCACCAACCTGGGCGGGCGCACCCTGGCGGCGCTGATCCTGAACCAGCACAACGAACTGACCGCGCAACCCTGGGTACTCGACAACCGCCCGCTTTCAAGCCTGGCCACTTGGCCACCCGAGCCCTGCCGCTGGCTGGGCTACAACGCAATCATCCAGAGCTTCGTCCACGAGGATCGGACCCTCGCCAACCCCGCCAGCGCGCCTTGGAGGCGGCGCCTGGCCAGCAATCTTGCGGACTTCATGGAAGGCTTCATGCACTGACCTCCCTTTCCCCGACACAGGATTTACCGGTCATGAGCATCACCCATTTCAAGAACACCGACAGCGCCGTGCTCGATAGCTCCAACCCCGTTGCGGTACCACTCGGCGAGCCCGTGGCGGTAACGTCGGTCACCTGTGTGGAGCGCAGCGACGGCGTCGAAACCGGCATCTGGGAGTGCACCCCCGGGCGCTGGCGTCGGCAGATCGTGCAGCAGGAGTTCTGCCATTTCACCAAGGGCCGCTGCACCTTCACCCCTGACGGTGGCGAGCCCCTGTTCATAGAAGCCGGAGACGCACTGATGCTACCGGCCAACAGCACAGGCACCTGGGACATCCAGGAGACCGTGCGCAAGACCTACGTCCTTATTTTCTGATCCGCTGATCGCCTGCCTTCGATAACAACACACAAAGCAAGGTAACCCCGACATGCGCACGCTCCTTCTCGCCCCCCTGATGCTGGCCGCCAGCGTGGCCGGCGCCGCCGAAACGGTGAAGATCTACAACTGGTCCAGCTACGTTGCCCCCGACACACTGAAGAACTTCCAGCAAGCCAGCGGTATCGTGCCCACCTACGACGTTTACGACAGCAACGAAACCCTCGACGGCAAGCTGATGACCGGCAACTCCGGCTACGACGTGGTGTTCCCGTCCAACCACTTCATGGCCCGTCAAATCCAGGGCAAGGCCCTGAAACAGCTGGACAAGTCGCAGCTGCCCAACTGGCACAACCTCAACCCGGTGTTGCTCAAGGCACTGGAGGTCAATGACCCGGGTAACCAATACGGCTTCCCGTACCTGTGGGGCAGCACCGGCATCGGCTACAACGTCGACAAGGTCAAGGCGGTGCTCGGCGACAGCGCGCCAATAAACTCGTGGGACCTGATCTTCAAGCCTGAGTACATGAGCAAGCTGAAAAGCTGCGGCGTCGCCGTGCTGGACAACGGCCCTGAGCTGTTACCGATCGCCCTGCACTACCTGGGCCTGCCGCACCACAGCCAGAACCCGGCGGACTACGACAAGGCCAAGGCGCTGCTGATGCAGGTGCGGCCATACATCAGCTACTTCCACTCATCGAAGTACACCGGCGATCTGGCTAACGGCGATATCTGCGTGGTGGTGGGTTTCTCGGGGGATGTGTTGCAGGCGAAGAATCGTGCCGAGGAGGCGAAGAACGGGGTGAACGTGGGGTATTCGATACCCAGGGAAGGCGCACCGATGTGGTTCGACATGGTTGCCATGCCGGCCGATGCACCGGATGAGAAGGCCGGGTATGCCTACATGAACTACCTGCTGCAGCCGGAGGTGATGGCCAACATCAGCAACCATGTGCAATACGCCAACGGCAACCTCAAGGCGGACGGGCTGGTGGATCCGGCGATGAAGGGCAACACGATGGTTTACCCGAGCGAGGAAGTGATGGGCAAGCTGTATGCGCTGGAGGCGATGCCGGCCAAGATCGACCGTATTCGCACGAGGATCTGGACCAGTATCAAGGCAGGAAACTGAGTGCGGCCGTAACGCGGTCACTGTGGGAGCGGGTTTACCCGCGAATGCGATGTTGAATTCACCGACGCATTCGCGGGTAAACCCGCTCCCACAGGGGTCAGATGCAAGCTTTCCGAATCAGTGGTGCTCGCGGGTAGCGCGGAACTTGATGTCCGGCCAGCGCTCTTCCATCAGCGACAGATTGACCCGGGTCGGCGCCAGGTAGGTCAGGTGCCCGCCACCGTCGATGGCCAGGTTCTCCATGGCCTTGTTCTGGAATTCCTCGAGCTTCTTCTTGTCGTCACAGCCGATCCAGCGGGCCGACCATACGGTGATCGGCTCGTAGGCGCACTCGACCTTGTACTCTTCCTTCAGGCGGCTGGCGACCACGTCGAACTGCAGCACACCGACTGCACCGAGGATGATGTCGTTGCTGCGCTCTGGGAAGAACACCTGGGTAGCACCTTCTTCGGCCAGCTGTTGCAGGCCCTGGCGCAGCTGCTTGGATTTCAGTGGGTCCTTCAGGCGCACGCGGCGGAACAGCTCCGGGGCGAAGTGCGGGATACCGGTGAAGCCCAGCGCCTCGCCTTCAGTGAAGGTGTCGCCGATCTGGATGGTGCCGTGGTTGTGCAGGCCGATGATGTCGCCGGCATAGGCCTCTTCCAGCTGCTCACGCTCGGAGGAGAAGAAGGTCAGCGCATCGCCGATACGCAGGTCCTTGTTGATCCGCACGTGGCGCATCTTCATGCCCTTCTCGTACTTGCCCGAGCAGATACGCATGAAGGCGATGCGGTCGCGGTGTTTCGGGTCCATGTTCGCCTGGATCTTGAACACGAAACCGGTGAACTTCTCTTCCACAGGCTCCACGGTGCGCTCGTGGGCAACACGGCCCAGCGGGCGCGGCGCCCAGTCGACGACGGCGTCAAGCACATGGTCGACACCGAAGTTGCCCAGCGCGGTACCGAAGAACACCGGGGTCAGCTGGCCGTTGATGAACTCTTCCTGGTTGAACTCGTGGCAGGCGCCCTGCACCAGCTCCAGCTGTTCGACGAACGAATCGTACTGGTCGCCCAGGTGGGCACGGGCTTCGTCCGAGTCCAGCTTCTGGATGATCTTGGCTTCGGTGCGCTCGTGGCCGTGGCCCGGGGTGTACACCACGATGTAGTCACCGGTCAGGTGGTACACGCCCTTGAAGTCGCGGTAGCAACCGATCGGCCAGGTGATCGGCGCGGCCTTGATCTTCAGCACGGCTTCGATCTCGTCCAGCAGCTCGATCGGGTCGCGGATGTCGCGGTCAAGTTTGTTGATGAAGCTTACGATCGGCGTGTCGCGCAGGCGGCACACATCCATCAGGGCGATGGTACGTGGCTCTACACCTTTACCGCCGTCGAGCACCATCAGCGCCGAGTCCACCGCGGTCAGGGTGCGGTAGGTGTCTTCCGAGAAGTCTTCGTGGCCGGGGGTGTCGAGCAGGTTGATCATGTGCTCGCGGTACGGGAACTGCATTACCGAGGTGGTGATGGAGATGCCGCGCTGCTTCTCCATTTCCATCCAGTCGGAGGTGGCGTGGCGGTCGGACTTGCGCGACTTCACGGTACCGGCGACGGCAATGGCCTTACCCATCAGCAGCAGCTTCTCGGTGATGGTGGTCTTACCGGCGTCGGGGTGGGAAATGATTGCGAAAGTGCGGCGCTTCGCGACTTCGGCGGCCTGGTTGGTCATGGGAAATCGCCTGACTGGGGGATTTAAAAGGGGCGATATCATACCTGAAGTTGGGCCGGGACCAAAATTTGCTGAACCGGCGGTGCCTGTTCCGGCCTCTTCGCGGGTAAACCCGCTCCCACAGGTATCACACCGCCTTTGAAACCTGTGCAGGACTTGTGGGAGCGGGTTTACCCGCGAAAGGGCCCGCCCAGAGGCCACAAATTCGCCAGGCAATCGCTTTATCACGACAAATGGCCCAAGAGCAGTTATTTCAACGCCTACGGCACATTAACCCGCTGCTTTTTCTCGTCAATTTTCCAACCAACCAGTGATTAACGCTGGCCAAATGCCGCCCCAGATGGGAACCTTTACGCCCACGGAGACGTCCACTCCCCTGCAACCCGCTTCGGTTGGGGAGCTGGTTTCATCAGCATTTTCGGGCCCGACGGGGTTCGGCTCATGGCCTGATCGCAGCCTTCGGCGTGCGTCACGCTGCTACTCGCGAACACACCACCCGCCGCCAGGACTGGCCGGCAACCAAGAAGTGTGCTCGCCGACTACACAAGGAGTCCGCCTGTGGCTGAACGCTACGGAAAAGGGCTGTTGGGATGGGCCGCCGTGCTCGTCATCCTGGCCCTGCTGGTCCACTGGATCGGCATCGACACGATCGCGCGGTATCGCGACGATCTTGGGTTCTACCTGCAAGCGCACCTGGTACTGGTGCTGGCTTCGATGGCGGCGGCGCTGGCCGTGGGCATCCCCGCCGGCATTGCGTTAAGTCGACCGCACCGGGTCGACAAAGCCGAGCGCTTCATGCAGTTGTTCAACATTGGTAACACCATCCCTCCCCTGGCCGTTCTGGCCATCGCCCTGAGTATCCTGGGCATCGGCGCCGGGCCCGCGATCTTCGCGCTGTTCCTCGCCTCCCTCCTGCCCATCGTGCGCAACACCTACGAGGGCCTGAAAAACGTCCCCGCCTCGCTCAAGGAAGCCGCCACCGGCATCGGCATGACCCCGCGCCAGCAACTGTGGCAGGTAGAGCTGCCCAACGCCGTGCCAATCATCGTTGGCGGTGTGCGCGTGGCCCTGGCGCTGAACGTCGGCACCGCACCGCTGGCGTTCCTGATTGGCGCCAACAGCCTGGGCAGCCTGATCTTCCCCGGCATCGCCCTGAACAACCAGCCACAGCTGCTGCTGGGGGCTGCCTGCACCGCACTGCTGGCGCTGGCGCTGGACGCGGCGGTGAGTTTCTCCAGCAAGCGCTGGCTGGAACGTGGCCTGGCCCAATAAAGATAGGGAACGTATGAACAAGAGAATCGCCTTGCTGCTGGGCGCGGCCCTGCTGTTCGCAGGATTTGCCCAGGCGGCGGACAAACCGCTGATCCGCATCGGCGCGCGGGTGTTCACCGAACAGACCGTACTCGCCGAAATCACCGCGCAATACCTGCGCGCCAACGGCTATGACGTGCGCGTCACCACCGGCCTTGGCAGCAATATCGCGCGCCAGGCCCAGGAAACCGGCCAGCTCGACCTGATGTGGGAATACACCGGCGTGTCGCTGGTGTCGTACAACCATATCGACGAGCGCATGCCCAGTGCCGAGGCAACCTTCGCCAGGGTGAAGGCGCTGGATGCGAAGAAGGACCTGATCTGGCTGACCCCGTCGAAGTTCAGCAACACCTACGCCCTGGGCCTGCCCAAGCAAGTGGCCGAGGCCTATCCGCAGGTCAACACCATCAGCGACCTCAACCAGGTACTGCGTGACGAAAGCCACCGCAACCACCTGGTGGCACTGGACACCGAGTTCGCCAACCGCCCCGATGGCCTGGTCGGCCTGCGCGAGATGTACGGCCTGCCACTGGACCGCCGCAATATCCGCCAGATGGACGGCGGCCTGGTGTACACCGCGATGCGCAACAACCAGGTGTTCGCCGGGCTGGTGTACACCACCGACGGCCGCCTGAACGCCTTCGACCTCAAGCTGCTGGAGGACGACAAGCACTACTTCCCCGACTACACCGCCGCGCCGGTGGTGCGCAAAGCCGTGCTCGACGCCAACCCGCAGCTGGCCGGCCTGCTCAAGCCACTGGCCGAACAGCTGGATGACGCAACCATGCGCCAGCTCAACGCCAAGGTCGATGTCGAGCACCAGAACCCGACTGCCGTGGCCGCCACCTTCCTGCGTGAGCACCCACTGAACAGCGAGGGCCAGCCATGAACCTGATCGATACCTTCAACCACCTGGACTGGGCCCAGGTGCTGCAACTGACCTGGCAGCACATCATGCTGGTCGGCGTCGCCGTGGGCCTGGCGATCGTCGTCGGCGTACCGCTGGGCATCCTCATGACCCGCTTCCCGGCCGTCGCCGGCCCATTGCAGGCCAGCGCCACGGTGTTGCTGACCATCCCCTCGATCGCCCTGTTCGGCCTGCTGCTGCCGTTCTACTCCAAGTTCGGCCAGGGCCTCGGGCCGCTGCCGGCGATCACTGCGGTGTTCCTCTACTCACTGCTGCCGATCATGCGCAACACCTACCTGGCCCTGACCAACGTCGAGCCCGGCATCCGTGAAGCCGCGCGCGGCATCGGCATGACCTTCGGCCAGCGCCTGCGCATGGTCGAACTGCCCATCGCCGTGCCGGTGATCCTCGCCGGCGTGCGCACCGCCGTGGTGATGAACATCGGCGTGATGACCATCGCCGCCACCATCGGCGCCGGCGGCCTTGGCGTGCTCATCCTCACCTCCATCAGCCGCAGCGACATGTCGATGCTGCTGGTCGGCGCCGTGCTGGTCAGCCTGCTGGCGATCATCGCCGACCTGCTCCTGCAAACCCTGCAACGTGCCCTGACTCCAGAAGGACTGCGCTCATGATCGAACTGAAGAACCTCAGCAAAACCTTCAACGTCAACGGCAAGGACGTCAAAGCCGTCGACTCGGTAAGCCTCACCGTCAACGAAGGGGAAATCTGCGTATTCCTCGGCCCCTCGGGCTGCGGCAAGAGCACTACCCTGAAAATGATCAACCGCCTGATCACGCCCACTTCCGGCCAGGTGTTCATCAATGGCGAAGACACCACCGGGCTGGACGAGGTCACCCTGCGCCGGCACATCGGCTATGTCATCCAGCAGATCGGCCTGTTCCCCAACATGACCATCGAGGAGAACATCACCGTGGTGCCGCGCCTGCTCGGCTGGGACAAACAGAAGTGCCATGAACGCGCCCGCGAGCTGATGCACATGATCAAGCTGGAGCCCAAGCAGTACCTGCAGCGCTACCCGCGCGAGCTGTCCGGCGGCCAGCAGCAGCGTATCGGCGTGATCCGCGCCTTGGCAGCGGAAGCGCCGGTGCTGCTGATGGACGAGCCGTTCGGCGCGGTCGACCCGATCAACCGCGAGATGATCCAGAACGAGTTCTTCGAGATGCAGCGGGCCTTGAACAGGACCGTGATCATGGTCAGCCATGACATCGACGAAGCGATCAAGCTGGGCGACAAGATCGCCATCTTCCGCGCCGGCAAGCTGTTGCAGCTGGACCACCCGGACACCTTGCTGGCGCACCCGGCGGACGAGTTCGTCAGCAACTTCGTCGGCCAGGACAGCACCCTCAAGCGCCTGCTGCTGGTACGTGCGGAGGATGCGGCAGATAACGCGCCATCGGTAAGCCCGCAGACGCCGGTGAGCGATGCGCTGGAACTGCTGGACGAGCACGACCGCCGCTACGTGGTGGTGACCGATGCGCAAAACAAGGCACTGGGCTACGTGCGCCGGCGTGACATGCATCGCCAGCAAGGGACTTGTGGCGACTTCCTGCGGCCGTTCAATGCCACGGCGTCGCATGACGAGCATTTACGCATCCTGTTGTCGCGGATGTACGAGTTCAACCGGGCGTGGCTGCCGGTGCTGGATGCCGAGCAGGTGTTCCTGGGCGAGGTGACGCAGGAGTCGATTGCGGCGTACCTGAGTTCGGGGCGCTCGCGGGGGGCCAAGACCAGCATTGTCTCGCCGGCCGAGGCGGTGGTTTCGTAATCGCCGGGGGCGCGCTGCGCCCCTTTCGCGACACAAGGCCGCTCCTACAGCAGATCGCGTTCCTGTGTAATCGATGGACTCGCCCCCGCCGAGGCATCACAGTGCCACGGTGGCGTTCTAAGAAGCCAACGGCAGCGAGGGCGAGACCATGAAAAAGCATAGTT